>JAYTVY010000537.1:0-6101 GCA_043743755.1 Bryobacterales bacterium
CACCATCTTGAACGCATGGCTGCCGATTCTTTCCGGGTTGGTGGGCTCCGCCGTGACGTATTATTTCACTCGCGAAGACCACAAACGCTAGGCCCTTCACCTGGGATACGGATGCCCTCGCAGCGTCGTGTAAGCCCGGTAAATTTGCTCGGCCACCATCACTCGCGCCAGTTCGTGCGGCCACGTCATACGCGACAGCGACAGCAACAGGTCCGCGCGCTGGCGCCACGGTTCGGGTAATCCGTCGGCCCCCCCGATCACGAACACCAGGTCCCGGCCATCGCGTTCTCCAGTCGCGACGAGCTTCGTGAACGCCGCGGAATCCAGCAGCTCGCCCGCCGGGTCCAGCAGTATTTTGCGCCCCGAAGGATGTTTCGCCCATACGTCGAAGCGGTCCGGCCGGATCTCGCGCATTTCGCAAGGGCCGTAGCGCGAGGCGCGTTTGATGTACTCGGCCGCCATCGCGCTCGCGCTGGCGTCGCGAGCCTTTCCGATGTAGTAAACGTGGATGCGCATCCGGGGCCTGGCACATATCGTAAGCTATTAGCGATGCAGGGAACCGTACCAAAGACCGATCCTCGTGAGCTGTTGATCCACACCCCCGATGGCAAAACCCGATCGCTGACACTCGATGGGGACCGGATCGCGTTAGGGCGATCCAGCGCGAACGATCTCTGTTATCCCGAGGACGCCGGCCTCTCGCGGCAGCATCTGGTCATCGAACACACCCCAACAGGCTGGTCCGTTCGCGACTTGGGCAGCAAGAACGGCACGCTGATAAACGGCCAGCGTCTCTCTGGCACTCACCCGCTTGCACCCGGGGACCGCATCGCCGCGGGTCATCTGACCCTGGAGATGGCCGGCGCACGTCCGCTGCCCGTGCTGGACCGCACCGTGATGTTCATCGAGGCGCCCGCCGGCGCGCCCATATCCACCACTGTCACTAGCCTGGAGGGCTTGAGCGATCAGGGCCTGCAGGGCGGCCCGCAAATGCGCGCGCTCATTCGCGCTGGACGCGAGCTGGCCGGGCACAAGCCCCTTTCGGAATTATTCACGCTGATCATGGACAACTCCATCGAGGCCGTCGGCGCGGCGCGCGGCGTCCTGATGACGGTGGAAGACGGCAACCTGATTGTGCGGGCCGCGAAAGGCGAGGGCTTCCGCATCAGCACCACCGTGCGCGATAAAGTCTTGAAGGATCGGGCCTCCGTCCTGGTTCGCGACGCGCGCCTGGACGCCGCCTTCGCCGCCCGCGAGAGCATCGTCGAACAGCAGATCCGCAGCATCCTGGCGGTTCCTCTGCAGACCGAGAAGCGCGTGATCGGATTGATCTATCTGGACTCGCCGCACTTCGTCAAGGAGTTTACCCGCGACGATCTGAACCTGCTGACGGTGATGGCCAACGTCGCGGCTATCCGCATCGAGCATGCCCGCCTGGCGGAAGTGGAACAGACCGAGCGGCTGATGGCCAAGGAACTCGACCAGGCGGCCGAGATTCAGCGCCGCCTGTTGCCGGACTGCGCTCCCACCGTGCCCGGTCTCGACCTCGCCGGATACAACGCGGCGTGCCATACCGTGGGCGGCGACTATTACGATTTCATTCCCTACGAAGACGGACGCGTTGCGATGCTGGTGGCGGACGTCGCGGGCAAGGGAATGCCTGCGGCGCTGCTGATGTCCAGCCTGCAAGCTCGCGTGCAAGTGCTCTTTGACGATCCCAACCCCGAGGGCTTCGCCGCCGTGGTCACCAAACTGAATCGCGTGGTCACCTCCAACTGCCCTGGCAACCGGTTCATCACCTTCTTCGCCGCCATACTGGACGCTGCCACCGGCACCGTCACATGGTGCAACGCCGGCCATAATCCTCCCGTGCTGGTGCATGCCGATGGTTCCTTCGAACATCTGGAAGGTACCGGCGTCCCGCTGGGTATTCTGGCGCAGGCGCGCTACGAACAAAAAACCGCGCGCTTGACCAAGGGCGACGTGCTGGTGCTGTTCAGCGACGGCGTCACCGAAGCCATGCCGGTGGACGTCGACGAAGAGTATGGCGAAGCCCGCCTCGCGCAGGCCATTGCCGAGCTGCGCGATCTGCCCGCCAAGGAAATCATCGAGGGCATCCAGCGCAAACTCCAGACCTTCACCATGGGCGCCCCGATGGCCGACGACGTCACACTGGTAGTCGCGCGCCTCCTGTAACGGGCGCGCTTCACCTCAGCAGCTTCCACCCTAACTTATCGATGAACTTCGTCATCTCCCCGGCCGGCACAATTGCATTGTTGATCAAAATCGAAAACGCCAGCGGCCCATACAACGGCGATTGCGCATATCCAGAAAAAGCCCGTACATGGGACAGCGTACCCGTCTTGGCTTGAATCTTCCGCGCCTCTTTTCGATTTTCAAATCTTCGCGACAGCGTCCCATCCAGTCCCGCCACCGGCAGCAGCCCCATCCACAGATCGCGATCCGCGGATCGATACATCCGCGACAGCAGCTTCACCACCGCGGCGGGCGACACCAGATTGGTGCGCGATAGACCCGAGCCATCCCCAAATCGATACTCGGTGTCCTTGATTCCAGCCTCCGCCGCGAACGCCGCCAGCTCGGCCAGCCCCGCCTCCCTGCTCCCCAGATTGCGCCGCACCGCGCCAACTTCGCGCAGCAGCACTTCCGCATGCAAGTTCTGGCTCACCTTGGCCACTACTTGCAGCACCTGCGAAAGCGGCGGCGACAATCGATGCGCCAGCTCGACGCCGGTCACCGCGAACGGCGCTTCCGCGCGCTCCCGGTCGCCGATCTCGTCGTACCAGCGATGGCGCGCCACCGCCCGCCCACGGATCGAAACACCGCGCCGCGCCAGAGCGTCCCGCAACGCTTCAGCCGCATATTCGGCCGGATCGCCCACCGATACCAGCGTGGTCTCTCCGGCATCGTTGGGCGGAATGGTGCCCCACACGCGCAGCTCGCCGGACCCCTCCGGTCGCGCGATGTAAATATGCCGCTTCGAGGCATCCTCGGTGCGCACGCGGTTGTCCAGCGCGAACCAGGCCAGCGCGGGCGTCATCGCGATACGCGCCGGATCGCCCGTATTCTCGCCCGGGCCGATAGTCAGCGCGATCGTGTTGTCATCCACCATCAGCGCGCTCACCGCCGCGCCATCGTCCGACACCATATCGCCTGCCGACCAGCTTTCCGGATACGGCTCCCAGATATATCGCCGGTCGTCGCCCACCACATCGCCGGTTACGGTCTTGACCCCCGCCGAAACCAATTGATCGGCCAGTTCCTCCACGGCCGCCAGCGAGTATCGCGCCTCGCGGCCTTCGTCCGGGAGCGGTTTGCGATACGGATACACGCGCGCGGACAAGCTTGGATCCCCGCCACCCACCAGCGCCAGATCGCCTGTTATGGTCCCATCCATGTCTGGACCGTGATCGGCTGTCACCAAGGTTTTGAAGCGATAGTTCGCACCCAGCCGCGTCAACGCCAGCGCGGTTGAAAAAAGCTTTGTGTTCGAGGCCGGAATAAACAGGCGATCCTGGTTGCGCTCATACAGCGGACGGCCGGTGCGCAGACTGGTGACCGCGATACCGATGAACGCCGATTGCACCGTGGGAGTCGCCGCCAGCACCGACTCTATTTGCCGCTCCAGCCCGCTGGGCGGACCCGCGCCCGCCAGCCACAACGCGGCTGCCACCACCGCGCAAGCCTGGGCAACCGTGGAGCGCATGACTGTCGGATTATACTCAATCCGATATACTCAGTCTCGTGCACACTCGCGCAGTAGCCGTCGCATTCGCGATCGGCGCGCTGGCCTGCGCGCAGCCGCGCGAGAAGGCCTCGGATTATCCCGTGCATTCCGCGCTCGCCGATCGCGAGATCGGCGTCGAGTACCTGGTGCATAGCATTCCCGTGGAACGCGGGGTTCTGGTGGCTTCCGACTATCTGGTAGTGGAGGTGGCCGTGTTTCCGCTGGCTGCGGCGGGCGTCACCGTCTCCAGCGGTGCGTTCACGCTGCGCATCAACGGAAAGAAGGCGCCGGTGTACGCGCAATCTCCCGGCATGGTAGCCGCGTCGATAAAGTATCCCGATTATGAGCGGACCACCCCGCGCCTGGTAGCGCAAGCGGGACCCGTGATCCTCGGCGGAACGCAGCCGGTGAGCCGCTTTCCGGGCGATCCGTCCGGACGCCGGCCGCCTCCCGTAATTCCAGGGCCGGAAAAGGAAGCGGAAACTCCCATCGAAGACCAGGTGGCGCACGCCGCGCTCGCTGAGGAGCACACCACCAGGCCTCGCCGGGGCTTGTTGTTCTTCCCCTATCAGGGCAAGCTCAAATCCATCCATTCGCTGGAACTGGTTTTCGAACCGGACGTGCGAATTCGCCTGCTCTGAGGCCGTCTACAAGCCCGCCATGGCTGCGCGAGAGAGATAGCGCAACGTGCCCCCGCCGGCGCTCGCCGCATCCGCGAGCTTCGCAGCCGCCTCCGGATTGCGTGCCATCGCACGCAACAATAAACCCTCGTTATAGGCGAGCACTCCCGGACCAGCCTTGACGTCCGCCCGGCGAACCTGCTCCAGCGCTCCCTCCAGCGTCTGTTTCGCCTCGGCGGCGGGCAGCACTCGCGAAGCCGCGATGGCCTGCCACGCGAAGTCCGGCGATCCTGGGTCGCGGTTCGATTTCGCTGCTTTCGCCCACGCTTTGCGTCCCGCTTTTTCCCCTTGGCACGCGGCCACTACCGACGCCAGATAGTACTGCGTGCGTGCGCTCTTCAGCAGCGGGCCGAACCCGTGAAATGTGAACGGCAATTCCTTGTCTTCTTCGCCCAGCGTCTCCGACCCTTTCATGGCCGCCTCGCATGTCTTCGCCGTCCGCGCCAGCGCCACCACACTCTGCAGCTGAACCTCGAAGTACGCTTCGCGCACCTCGGCGCTCACTTTCTCCCGCGGAAAGCTCGCGGGCGCGAATACTCGAACGGCTTCCACCAGCCGGCCGTTGAGCACAAGATCCAGCGCCAACGCCGCGCGCTCCTCCTCGGACCCTCCAGCCGGCGTGGACACCTCCGCTCTGCCCACCGCTGGCGGTGCAACCACGGCCGGGCGCGGCTCCACGCGCGCTTCCGCCCTGGGATGCGTGGCCTCCATCGCCTTTCGCAGCTCGCTTTGCAGTTCCGCATCCGTGCCGAACTGCTTCACCCCCTCTTGATATACCGATAACGCGCCGTCCCCGTCCTTCTTCAATTCCGCCAGGACGCGTCCCAGATTGCGATACAGCGCGGGATTGGGCGCTTCCAGCGCACGCGCCTTCTGCCAGAAATCCAGCGCTCGATCCACGTCGCCCGACGCCAACGCCAGTTCGCCCGCCAGATACAAAGCCGTCGCATCGGACGGATTCGCCTTCAGCGCCGCCTGCAGAGCGGCCAGATCCGTCGCCCGATTCGGAAAAATGTAGCGCAAATCCATACGCGACGCTTTGTCGAAATCGGCTTTGGCCGCCAATCCCAGACGCGTTCGCGCGTAGGCCCGGTAATAGGCCACTAGCGGATGCTGCTGCGGCAATACCGCTCCCGGTTCCCGTGCCAGTGAGTCCAGAGGCGCCGGATACTCCCGGCCCAGCAAGTCAATGGCGTCCGCATACAGCCCCAGGCCCAGATACAATTCCGCCGCATCCAACACGCGGTCCGGATCGGCGCCCAGATGCATCCACAGCGGCGAGTCGTCAACGCCCAGTCTGGTCCCCTCGTAGCGCAGTCCCGAATCCGCCGGGTCCGCGATGCGATACAGCGCCAGCCGCTCGCCGGCCTTTTTCGTATCGCCCAGGTTGCGCAACAGCGCGACTTCCATCAGACCCGCGTGCGCCATATCCGGCTTCTCGGCCAGCGCCGATTCCACCGCGGCAAGGGCCGCATTCTTGTCTCCGCCCCGTCCTGCCGCTCCGGCCAGCCCCACTTGCGCGGCCGCGTGGAAAGGTCCCGCCGCCACCGCATCGAAAGCCTTCCGGGCTCCGGCATCGTCCCCCAGGGCAGCGCGCGCCACACCCAGGTAGTACTTAGATTCGGCGTCACCCCCGGCCTCTTCCAGGAGCCGCGCCGCCTCACCGAATCTTT
>JAYTVY010000538.1:0-2858 GCA_043743755.1 Bryobacterales bacterium
GGTTTGAGCTGCTGCCCGCCGGCACCTATGAGGTGAAAGTTACGTTAGCCGGCTTCTCCACCGCGTCGTTCGCGAACGTCGGAGTCGCCGTCAGCCAGACCACCACCATCGACGTGACTCTGTCGCCCAGTTCGCAGGCCACCACCGTCACCGTGGAATCCACCGGCACCCCGCTGGTAGACACCGACAAGACCGACGTCAGCCTGCCTATTACGACGCAACAGATCGAAGATCTGCCGCTGAACGGCCGCGATTTCGCCAACCTTGCATTTCTCGCTCCCG
Organism: Bryobacterales bacterium; assembly: GCA_043743755.1. Lineage (GTDB taxonomy): Bacteria > Acidobacteriota > Terriglobia > Bryobacterales > Bryobacteraceae > JALYHQ01. The sequence continues at coordinate 283 of JAYTVY010000538.1, forward strand.
GCGCCAAGCCGGTGGATTCCTACGATCCCACCAAGAATCGCACCAGCATCTTCGCGGTGAACGGTTCCAGCGGGCGCAACGTCAACATCACGGTCAACGGTATCGACAACAAGGATAATACCGTCGGCGGCCCGGTGATGCAGCTTCCGCTCGAAGCTATCCAGGAATTCAACATCAGCACGCAGCGATTCTCCGCCGCCAACGGGCGCAGCGAGGGCGCGGCAGTCAGCGTCATCACGAAGTCGGGCACCAACGCTTTCCACGGAACGTTGTACTTCTTTGACCGCAACGAAGCCTTAAACACCAACGACGCCCTCTCGATCGCCGCGGGCGCGGATAAGCCCCCCTACAGCCGCCAGCAATTCGGCGGAGCGATCGGTGGGCCGGTCCGCAAGGATAAGGATTTCCTGTTCTTCTCGCTGGAACGCCAGCGCGAGAACACCAGCATTCCCGTCGACGGCGCCGCCTTCAAGGAACTCAGCCTGGTCACCGCCTTCGGAGCCAAGCCCGCGAGCGTGATTCCGACGCCGTATTTCGATTGGCGTTATCTGGGCCGCTACGATCACCGGTTCAACGACAACCACACTTTCTTCGTCAGCTACGCGAACCAGAACAACCGCGGCGAGAACGATCAGTCGGGATCCACCAATGACCTGACCGCGGGCAACTTCACCACCAACCAGTTGATTCTGGCCAACGCGACGCTGAACTCGGTGCTGTCCCCCTCCGTCGTGAACTCCTTCACCGGCGGTTATCAGTACTGGAACAATCTCATTGACTCCACTTTGAAGGTGCCCACGTACACATTCCCGGGTGGCATCACGTTCGGAACCAATACCAACGTGCCGCAACAGTCGTATCAAGTGAAGTGGCAGTTCCGGGACGATCTCTCCATCACCCGCGGCAAGCACAGTTTCAAGATGGGCTTCGATTATCTGTGGGAGCCTAAGCTGGGCGGCTTCTTTGAGTTCAACCCCACGCTGGAGGTGGATTTCGCCGACCTTCCCAGCAAGATTCTCGCGGACAAGGTTACGTACCCGCAGGGCTTCGCAACGCCCGGCGCGGTGACCAGCATGTCGGCTACTTCCGGCAATCCTTACTTCAATTTGCCCGGAGGCGCCAAGATGTTCGGCATGTACTTCCAGGACAACTGGAAGGTCACCCGCCGGCTGACAGTTAATCTCGGAGTGCGGTGGGATAAAGACTACAACCTGATCGGCGGATCGGATCAGGCCCGCAACCGCACCTACCTGCAATTGAAGGCCATTGGCAGCCCTTATGCGGGGGCCTTGCCGCAAGACGACAACAAAGATTTCAGCCCGCGCATCGGCTTCGCCTATGACCTTACGGGTAAAGGCAAGGACGTGCTGCGCGGCGGCGCCGGTATTTACTACGGCCAGACGTTCTTGAATATTCCGCTGTTCATGCTGCAGCAGCTGAACCCCACGCTGTTCGCAACGGTTCTGTCGATAGGATCCAGCGGTCCTGGGACCACCTGCGACCCGGCACGGTCGGATAATGTGCCGAACACCGGCAAGAGCCTCTGTAGTTTCCGTTATGGCGTGGATCCGCTTCCGAACTCGTTTCCGGCCATCACGCAGTTCAAGGGCGGCGAAGTAGGCCGCTTGATGGATCCCGCCTATCATAACCCTTATACCGAGCAGTTCAATATCGGATGGAGTCACGAATTCGACAATGCCAACGTGGTGGAAGTGGAATACATCCACTCGCTGGGACTCCGCGAATCGAAGACCACCGATATCAATCCGAAGCTGAACGGCGGAGCTCGCATCCTCAACGCGACTTTCGCGGCGAAGGGATTGCCCACGCTGACCAGCGTTCAAGTGGAGCAATCGGTTGGGCGTTCGCGCTATGACGGGTTCAATGTATCCTACCGTCGCCGGTTGAGCCACCGCTTTAGCGTTAACAGCAGCTACGTGCTGTCGCGGTCATTGGCCTACAACGGCTCCGCGGCGTCCTTCCGCAATCGCCCATCGGACATCAACAATCTGTTCCGGCCGCAGGATCTGGGTCCCACACCCAGCAATTCCACGCACCGTTTCGTTTTCAGCGGAATTCTGGATTTGCCCTGGGGAATCATGTTCACCACGTTCCTGCAGTCCGAGTCGGCGCGTCCTTATAACGCAACCCAGGGAATCGATGTCATCGGTCAGGGCCGCTCCGGCGTCAATCACGCCGTGCTGCTGAAGAGCGATCCCAATAATTACACCGCTACGGCGGCATATACGGTTGCTCAGGCACAGGCCTGCCTCGCTTCCGGCAACTGTATCTGGTCCAATTACGACAGCCTGCGCGGAACTCCATACTTCCAGTGGGATGCCCGCGTATCGAAGGCGATCCGCTTTGGAGAGAGAGCCAAAGTGGAACTCATCGCCCAGTTCTTCGACTTGACCAATCGCGCCAACTACGGCAACAACTACAGCGGTGCGGTCCGATCGTCGAGCTTCGGCAAACCGCAGGGCTTTATCACGCCGAGCGGCGTCACCATTCCGCATTCGTTCTCCGCGGAACTCGGCGCCCAATTCCGCTTCTAGAAATGTGGGGCCGGCCACCGC
>JAYTVY010000539.1:0-2667 GCA_043743755.1 Bryobacterales bacterium
TCAGCGGCTGCACGGTCCGTATGCGCACTACTATTACGCGCTGATCCTTTGCAATATTCTGACTCCGCAACTGCTGTGGCTGCGCAGCATGCGCACCAATGTGGCGGTGCTGTTTCTGATGTCCATCGTGGTGAACATCGGCATGTGGCTGGAGCGCTTCATTATCGTCATCACCAGTTTGCATCGCGACTTCATGCCGTCATCCTGGGGCAATTATTATCCGACGCAATGGGATTGGGCCACCTACGCCGGCACCATCGGCTTCTTCCTGGTGCTGATGCTGTTGTTCTTGCGCGTGCTGCCGGCCATCTCTATTTTTGAAATGCGCGAAGTACTGCATCATCTCGCGCCGAATGTGGTTCACGATCAGAAGCCGCTTCCGCGGCCGGGTCATGGAGATTAGCGAGCTGCCATGAGCGAGACTTTCTGGGAAAGACGCGGACTATACGGCTTGATGGCCGAATTCGAGCACGCCGAGGAAGTTGTGTCCGCCGCGCAGCGCGCCCACGCCGCCGGATACCGCAAGATGGACGCCTATTCGCCCATGCCGGTGGAAGGTCTGGCTGAAGCCATGGGATTTTACCGCAGCGCGGTATCGCCGCTGGTGCTGGCAGGCGGGCTGACGGGCTGTATCGGCGGATTCGGTTTGATGTACTGGATTAGCACCATTGCCTACGCGCACAACGTTGGCGGAAGGCCGATGAACAGCTGGCCGTCCTATATCCCGATCACTTTCGAATGCACGGTATTATTAGCGGCGCTCACGGCGGTCATCGGAATGCTGGCTCTCAACGGTCTGCCGATGCCTTATCATCCGGTGTTCAACTGGCAGGAATTCGTGGACCGCGGATCGCGGGACCGCTTCTTCCTGTGCATCGAAGCCGAGGATCCTATTTTCGATCTGGCGAAGACCAAGGCGTTCCTGGAGGAACTGAAGCCGGAAAAGGTGGCCGAAGTTGAGAAATAGACACGTTGCCGCCCTGGCGCTGGCGACGGGGGTGGTGTTCACCGGATGCCGCCAGGATATGCATGACCAGCCGCGCTACAAACCGCTGGCCGAAAGCACGTTCTTCAACGATCACCGGGCCTCGCGTCCCAAAGTGGATGGCACGGTGGCGCGCGGGCATCTGCGCGTGGATACCGCGCTCTATACCGGCAAGCAGGGCGATCAGGATATCGACTTTTTCCCATTCCCCATGACGCGGGAAGATCTGACGCGCGGGCAGCAGCGTTTCAACATCTATTGTTCCCCGTGCCACAGCCGCGTGGGCGATGGGGGCGGGCTGGTGGTGCTGCGCGGATTCCGGCAGCCGCCCTCGTATTACACCGATAAGTTGAAACAGGCGCCGGTAGGTCACTTCTTCGACGTGATGACCAACGGCTTCGGCGCCATGCCCAGCTACGCATCGCGCGTGACGCCCGAAGATCGCTGGCGGATCATCGCCTACATCCGTGCGCTGCAGTTGAGCGAAGACGCTAAACTGGGCGATCTTACGGCGGAAGAGCGGGCCAAGCTGGCTGCCGAGCCGCCGCCTCGCGGAGTGCTTCCAGGAGCGCCGCGGCAGATCACCAACGGACCTCCGCCGAATCCGGCGAAACCGCTGAAGACGCCCGTACCGCAGGAGGCGAAATGACGCCTGCCGGCACCATGCGTCCCGAGTTTGACCGCGTGCAGAAGCGCGCGCTCGTAGTGGGGATTATCGGAATCCTGGCGCTGCTCGCGGTATTCGCCATCACCCGCGACGTAGGGCATTTCTTTCAGTCATATTTGTTCGCATTCATTTTCTGGAATGGCCTGACCATCGGCTGCCTGGGATTGTACTTGTTGCATAACGTAGTTGGCGGAAACTGGGGCGTAATCATCCGGCGCTTCCTCGAAGCCGGAACGCGCACTCTGCCCATCACCTTGATCCTGTTTATTCCCGTCCTGATCGGTGTGCACCAGATCTATCCCTGGGCCCAGCCCGGTTCGCACATGAAGGCAGCCTACTTGAATGTGCCGTTCTTCACCGGACGCGCGGCGTTCTACTTCGCGCTGTGGATGTTCTGGGGCTTCCGCCTGCTGAAATTTTCCGGCGAACAGGACCGCACCGGCGATCCGGGACAGGCCATCCAGCTGCGCATGAAAGCCTTCGCCCCTCTGGGCCTCCTGCTGTTCGTGGTGACTACGTCCTTCGCTTTCATCGACTGGGTGATGTCCCTGGAGCCGGACTGGTTCTCCACCATCTACGGGTGGCTGTTCACGGTGGGACAAACCCTGCAAACCTTCGCTTTCTGCATCATCTTGCTGATCATCCTGGCGCCCAAGAAACCTTTTCTGGGCGTGGTGAAGCTCCAGCATTTCCACGATCTGTCGAATTTGATGCTCGCGTTCACGATGTTGTGGGCGTACATGTCGCTGTCCCAGTTCTTGATCATCTGGGCCGAGAATCTGCCCGAGGAAATTCCGTGGTATGTGCGGCGCTTCAGCGGCGGGTGGGGCGTAATAGCTGTAATGGTGGCGCTGTTCCATTTCGCGCTTCCGTTTTTCCTGCTCTTGATGCGCTTTATCAAGCGCAATCCCAAATACTTGTACTGGGTGGCCTGCTGGATGTTCGCGGTGCGCATCCTGGCCGACTTCTGGATGATCGAGCCTGCGTTCCGCCGGAAGGGGTTGGAAGTATTCTG
>JAYTVY010000540.1:0-1887 GCA_043743755.1 Bryobacterales bacterium
GAATGTAGCCGACGCCGATGCATACGAAGTACCACAAGAATCCACGCGCGCCTTTCTGCTTCGGCAGACGCGAGCCGAGCAACAGCGGCGGTAATGCCAGCACGATAGCCGTTGCCAGGATGCTGACGGCCACCAGCGCGTACAGCAGCGGTACCGCCTGGTTCACTTTGTAATCCGCGGCTCTGGCCGGATGCGTGAAGAAATTCCACAGATCGCGCGGCTGCACGGTGTAAAAGAAGAACGGGCGGTCGTCATCCACGGGCGAGACATCGTAGGTATAGGTGCGCCAGAACTGCCGCGGATCGCGGCTCAGCAGCAGATCCCCGAACGGGCTCCTGATCGGATCGCCGGGCATGTACACCAGATGTAGCTTCTGGTCTTGTACCAAGGCGGCCACGATGCGAGACTCATCCTTCGCGGAAATCGGTTTGCGGAAAATCAGCACGGTGTCCTGTGCGCCCCAGCCTTGTATCTTTTCCACATCCTCGCGAATCACCACCACGTGTCTCCCGGGCTCGGTTTCTCCCAGATCGCCGAGGGCATCCATCGCCAGCGAAACCAGCCGCAGCGATTCGCGCGGCGGATCGAACCCCCAGCGCGTGAACACCATCAAGCCGTCGTCCGTCAGGTGCGTCAGATAATCGCGAAAGGCATCGGAGGTGTATAAGTTGTTTTCCGAAAGCGCGAATGCACCGGCGGCAGTGGAGGCCCACGTGTCCACCAGCGTGGCTTGCAGCACCTGATACTTCTCCTGGCTGCGCCGCACAAAGCTGCGGCCGTCCTCGATGTGGATATGCACTTCGGGCCGGAAATACAGGCGCTTGTTGAGATCCGGGAAGCGCTTTTGCATCAGGGTTTCCGCGATGATCGGGTTAATCTCAACGGCGGTGATGTCGCGGCTGCCGGACGCCAGTGATCGCGCCACGTCGTAGCCGCCGCCCGGTCCGATGATCAGCGTTTTGGCGCCGGGCCGGATCTGGTATGCGAATCCCGGCCCCTGCTTCAGCAGGCGCAGGCGCTGGTCGTCTGTCAAATGGTCGAAATCGAAATCCGGGATTCCGGTGGCCGCATCCGCGTCGATCATGATGCTGTAGTCGCCGTCGATTCCCCGCACCAGGCCGATCCGCGAGAAGCTGTTCCACTGGCTAAAATATTCGTGGCGCAGGCGCGCGCCTTTCGCATATCGAATGTCGATGACGTGTTTGGTTCCGTTGAAGAAAATGAGGAACACAAAGCCCAGCGCCGTAATCACCGCCAGCGCGCGGCCGCGCGCGGTACCCGCCAGGTTGAACCAGATGGCCGCCGACGCCGCGTACAAAACGCTCGCCGTAAGAACGGTATTGGGACCCCCAAAGGAATTCAGGAACGGAACCAGCAGCAGGCAGCCCGCGGCGGCGCCCAGCAGATCGAAGAAATACACGCGGTCCACACGGGCAACCGTCTCGCCGATCGCCATCGAGATCACCGCGCCCGCCACGAAGAACGGCAGCGCGCTCATCAGATAAATGCCCGCCAGCCCGCTCCAGCCCGGCACGCCGTGACGCGTGAGCAGGTATATCAGCGACGCCAGTACCACAACGCTGTTCACGGCTGCCAGCGTTCCCAGCTTGAAATAGAAGTTCTGCCGCCATCCGGAGAGCAGGTATGAGAACACCCCGCCGGCGCCGAGTCCGAACAAGGCTATCGAGATCGCCAGAAACGCGAAGTGATAGAAGAACACCACGGAAAAGATGCGGGTGAGCGAGAGTTCCAGAATCAGCGTGCCGAGCGTGGTGAGGGCGACGCCGAGATAGATCTGCGGCCAGATAGCGCGGCCTTGATCGGCTGCTGAGGAGATGCGTGACAATTCACTATGGTAAACCCCTGCCGCCGGCCGCTTCCGCCGCA
>JAYTVY010000541.1:0-5432 GCA_043743755.1 Bryobacterales bacterium
AGCCCGTCAAGCCGTTTCACTATTTCAACAAGGGTAGCCTGGCCGTGATCGGACGAGCCGCGGCGGTGGCGGACTTCGGAAAGTTCGGCTTCTCCGGCTTGATTGCCTGGCTGCTATGGCTGTTCGTCCACATCATGTATCTGGTGGAATTCTCCAACCGTTTGCTGGTGTTCGTCCACTGGGGCTTCTTGTACATCACCTTCAACCGAGGCGCGCGCCTCATCACCGGCGATAAGTAACTGACTGATAGAATCAAGACAAGTGCAGCGCTTCCACGTCCACAACTTCGGATGCCGTGCCTCGCAAGCCGACGGCGCAGCGCTCGAAACCGCCCTCACAGCCAAAGGATTGGAAGCGTCAGACTCCTCTCACGCCGACATCGTCGTCCTCAACACCTGCACCGTCACGGCCACCGCCGATGACGAGGTGCGCCAGAAAATTCGCCGCCTGCACCGCGAGAATCCGAATGCGCGCATCCTGGTCACAGGCTGCTATGCGCAGCGCGCTCCCGAAGAGCTGGTGGGGCTCCCCGGCGTCCGGTGGGTGATCGGCAACTCGCACAAGACGCAGATCCCCAGCCTGCTCGATGAACCTGTTCCGTATCACGGCTTCGTCCAGGTGGGCGACATCTTCGCGCAGCACGATTTTCTTTCGGCGCCCGTGGAAGACGCGGCCGGCCACCGCACGCGTCCAAATTTAAAGATTCAGGATGGCTGCAACAATCGCTGCTCCTTTTGTATTATCCCGTTCGTGCGCGGACGCAGCCGCAGCGCGCCCGCCGATCAAGTGGTGGATCAAATCCGGCATCTAGCCGCGCGCTACCGCGAAGTGGTTCTCAGCGGCATCAACCTGGGACGCTGGGGCCGCGAGCCCGCCAGCACCGTGCGCCTCGCCGATCTCATCCGCCGCGTGTTGAACGAGACCGAAATCGAGCGTCTGCGCCTCAGTTCCGTGGAGCCGATGGATTGGAGTGACGATCTCCTGGAGCTGGTGGCCGCGTCACCGCGGATCGCGAAGCATGTCCACGCTCCGCTGCAATCCGGCTCCGATACAGTCCTGCGCCGCATGCACCGCAAGTACCGTCCGCGCCATTACGAAGACCGGATCAGACGCGCCCGCGCAGCGATGCCCGACGCAGCCATCGGCGCCGACGTGATGGTGGGCTTTCCCGGCGAGTCCAACGCGGAGTTCGAGGAAAGCCGGGCCTTCATCGATTCGCTGCCGTTTACGTATCTGCACGTGTTCACATATTCGGAGCGTCCGGGTACGCCCGCGGCGGAAAGCGCCGATCAAGTTCCGATGCCGGTCCGCAAGACGCGCAACCGAACGCTGCGCGACTTGGCCGCGGAGAAGAATCTCGACTTCCGCCGCACGATGCTCGGCAAGACCCTGAGCGCGGTTACCCTGGACCACGGCGCGCTAACCGGCAACTACTTGCAGGTGGAACTGTCGACGCCGCGCCCCGCGAATGAACTGATCGACGTGGAAATCGGCGCCCTTACGCCGCTCGGCTTACGCGAACACCCGTAGCACAGGCCTCCCGGCCCGCCGGCGCAAGGTACCATTGAAGCTTCCCCATGGACCCCACTCCCGCCATCGCGGTCCGCGACCTCCGCAAAGTATACGGACCCAAAGCCGCTGTCGATGGCCTCACTCTCACCGTGCCGCGAGGGTGTTTCTTCGGTTTTCTCGGACCCAACGGCGCAGGCAAGACCACCACCATCCGCATGCTGATGGGACTCGCCAGCCCCAGCTCGGGATCCATCGAGCTGCTCGGCCTCCCCATGCCCGCCCACGCCCTCGAAATCAAGCGTAAAATCGGGCTGGTGCCGGACGAGAGCTTGCTCTTCGATCACCTCACGGGTCCCGAATTCATCGAGTTCGTGGGACGCATGTATGCTCTGCCGCGGGCCACCGCGCGGGAGCGCGCGCGCGAATTGCTGGCGCTTTTTGAGCTGGATAACAACGCCAATAAATTGATCGCCGAATATTCCAAGGGAATGCGCAAGCGGCTGGCCATGTCGGCCGCTCTGATTCATCGTCCTGAGTTGTTCCTGATGGACGAGCCCTTCGAAGGCGTGGACGCCGTGGGCGCGCGGTTGATGAAGGATCTGCTGCTGGAACAGGTGCGCCACGGCGCCACCATTTTTCTCACCTCGCATGTCCTTGAAGTAGTGGAACGCTTGTGCGATCGCGTGGCCATCATCTCGGATGGACGCCTGGTGGTGGAAGAGGCCATGTCCGATCTGCGAGCGGGCTCGGAAACGCTGGAGGACATGTTCGTGCGCGTGGTGGGCGCCGACCGCGCCGCCACCGAAACGCTCGACTGGTTATAGCCATGGGGAGCCAGGCCCGAGCCATCGTATGGGCGCAATGGCGCACGCTCTGGAATTACTTCCCGCGCTCCAACCGCGGCGCGTTCCTGTTCAGCGGATTGCTTTGGCTGCTGTGGTACGGCGCGTTTGCCTGGCTCGCAGCCACCGCCGCGTGGCTGTTCTCGCAACCGGAAGAAATAGGCCTGATCCGGCGCATTCTGCCCGGGGGCCTGCTGCTCTGCTTCCTCTACTGGCAGGCGATTCCGCTGCTGCTGGTCTCAACCGGCTTGTCGCTCGATTTCAAGAAGCTCACGGTTTATCCGATTCCCGCCGGGCAGTTGTTCGGCCTCGAAGTTCTGCTGCGCGTCACCACCGGCATGGAGATGATCCTGCTCCTGCTGGGAGCGTCCGTGGGCGTGCTGTTTAATCCGCGAATGCCCTCCTGGGCCGCGGACGCGCTGGTACTGTTCGGGCTTCTCAATCTGCTGCTTTCGGCCGGTATTCGCGATCTGCTCAGCCGCCTGCTGGCACGCAAGCGCATCCGCGAGCTGACCGCCTTTCTGTTCGTGCTAGTGGCCGCGCTTCCCCAATTGCTGCTGCGGAGCGGCACCGGCCGCTTGACACGCATTTTTTCGCACGAATCGTGGCCCTTATGGCCCTGGAGCGCGGCGGCGAAACTCGCGGGCGGTGAGTTCAGCGCCTCGGCCGCCGGGGTGCTCCTGGGCTGGACTGCCGCCGCCTGGATCTTCGGACGCTGGCAGTTCGCGCGCGGGCTCCGCTTTGACGGCGCCGAGGGCCCCACCAAACGCAAGGAGAAACGCAGCCCGGGACGTCTCGATTTTGTGTACCGGCTGCCCGGGCGTTTGCTCCGCGACCCGCTCTCCGCCGTGGTGGAAAAGGAGCTGCGGTTTCTCAGCCGCGCCCCGCGCTTCCGGCTGGTGTTCCTGATGGGTTTCTCATTCGGATTGCTGATCTGGATTCCCACCGCGTTCAACGGCTCGCAGTCCGGCGATTCCTTCCTGGCGACGCACTATCTGGCGCTGGTCAGCCTTTACGCGCTGCTGCTGCTGAGCGACGCGCTGTTCTGGAACGCGTTCGGCTTTGACCGCGCGGCCGCTCAGTCGTGGTTTTTGTTCCCGGTCAAAATATCCACCGTGCTGCGCGGCAAGAACACCGCGGCGTTCTTGCTGGTGCTGGTGGAAATCTTCGCCATCGCCGTTGTGTGCGTGCTCTTGCGTTTTCCTGTAGCGCTGCCGGGCATCCTGGAAGCGCTCGGCGTGGTGGTGGTGGCTACGCTGTTTCTGCTGGCGATTGGAAACCTCAGCTCCACCTACAACCCGCGCGGAGTCGATCCTTCCAGCTCATTTCGCAACGCCTCGGGCAGCAGCGGATCCCGCGTGATATTGATGTTCGTATTTCCGCTGGCTATGTTTCCGGTAGCGCTGGCGTATGGCGCGCGCTACGCGTTTAACAGCGATCCGGCATTCTACGGCGTGCTGCTGTTCATGGCGCTGGTGGGCGCGGCGGCGTACAAAATCTCCATGGATTCGGCCGTGGCCGCCGCGGAAGCGCGCAAGGAAAGCATCGTTATGGCGCTCAGCCAGAGTGAAGGACCGCTAGGCGCTTGAGGCGCAACGTTCCATTTCGGCCGCCGGAACCGTAACCAGCGTCTTCTCGATGTCCTCACCGGATTCGATCATGTGCTTCAGGTGTTGAGCCGCCAGCTTCATGCACCAGGCGTCGGTAAGCGGATGCCCGGTCTTCTGGCTGAGCGCCAGCAGCGCTGGATGCGGCAGCGACACGACGCGCTCACGGGCGGGCTCATCCGTGGTGGATACCTCGAACTTCACATCGATGGCGTCGGCATGCCGGATGGAGATGGCGGTCTGCAGCCAGCGAAAGCGAACGTGCCACGTGCGGCCGAAGGGGTCAGGCCCGGCCTGAAACTCGCGGGGGGATTGGATCATCTGGCATTAGTTTAGCAAGGCGCTTTGGCCGCGCGTGAGCGACGCGCAGGCGTGGAATATCAGGTTGACGTTGCGCTCCCTGACGGTCGCGGTTCGCGCTTTCGGAGCCGCGCGCGTGAGCAAGCGTGAGCGACGTGCAGGCGTGGAATATCAGGCTGACGTTGCGCTTCCTGACGGGCGCGGTACCGCGTGGGTGTTAGAACGGTGCGTGAGCAGAACGTGTTGGTGATTAGGACGTTGCCGTTCAGAACGGGTGGGTCTTGCGATCCACCAGGGACAGGAACTCGGCGCGGGTTTCCTTGCGATTGCGGAACGCGCCCAGCATGGCGCTGGTTACGGTGCCGGAATGCTGCTTCTCCACGCCGCGCATCATCATGCAGAAGTGGCGGGCTTCGCAGATGACGCCGACGCCGTGCGGCTCCAGCACCTCCATCAGCGTATGGGCCACCTGATGCGTCAGCCGCTCCTGCAGCTGCAGCCGGCGAGCGAACGCGTCCACGATGCGGGGAATCTTGCTCAGGCCGATCACTTTCTTATCGGGCAGATACGCCACGTGCATGCTGCCGAAGAACGGCAGCAGATGGTGTTCGCACATGCTGTAGAATTCGATGTCCTTCACAATCACCATCTCGTCGCATTCGCGCGAAAACAGCGCTCCATTGACCAGACCCGCGACGTCCACTTGGTAGCCGCTGGTAAGGAAGCGCAGCGCTTTCTCGGCGCGGTCCGGCGTGCGCACCAGTCCTTCGCGCGCAGGATCTTCGCCGATCTGCTCCAGAACATGCCGCAGGTGCGACGCCATGGACTGCTGGTCCGGCTTCGGTTGCATTACGGTAACTGCCTTGGTGGTTTTCATGTGGTCAGCTCAAACAGGTTGCGGCGCGTTTCTTGAACGCGCACTTTGTCCAGGCGCGGCCAGCCTGCGGGGAAAGCTTGCGGCCATTGGCGCGAGAGGCGATCGCGGATCGCGTGCACGATATTCTCGGTGGTCGGAATCTCGGATGCGAAGTCCACCAGCTCCGAGTTCAGGTCTTTATGATCGAAGTCGCGCAGCACGCTTTCGGTTACCACGCGATCCAGCGTCGAGACCGGCGCAACGCGCCCGGATTCATCCAACGGTCCGGATACGCTCACTTCCAGGATGTAGTTG
>JAYTVY010000542.1:0-8318 GCA_043743755.1 Bryobacterales bacterium
CAGGTGAAGGCTTTTTGGAACTCGGGCATGTTGGAGACTACGCCGTTGACGCGGTATTTGCCGGGGGAGTGGGAGTTGATGTTAGCCATCAGGCGGGAATGTTCTTCGCGGACGTTTTCGCACCAGACTTGACCCCAGCCGAGGAAGAAGCGCTGCTGGGCGGTGAGGCCGTCGATCTTGGGGGGCTCCTTGCCGTTCAGGGAATCCATAAGGGCCATGAATGCGAGGCGGAGGCCGCCGTTGTCGGCTGTGTTTTCGCCTAGCGTCAGCTTGCCGTTCAGGTGCACGCCGGGGAGAGGGGTGAAGGCGGCGTACTCTTGCACGAAGCATTCGGCGCGCTTTTCGAATTCCTTGGCGTCCTCGGGCGTCCACCAGTCGGTGAGGTTGCCTTGGGGATCGAACTGGCGGCCTTCGTCATCGAAACCGTGGGTCAGCTCATGGCCGACTACCGCGCCGATGCCGCCGTAGTTTACCGGCTCATCCATTTTGTTGTCCCAGAACGGCGGCTGCAGGATGCCGGCGGGGAAGTTGATGTTGTTCTCAAGCGGGTTGTAGTAGGCGTTCACGGTGGGCGGGGACATGCCCCATTCGGCGCGGTCCACTGGCTTGCCGATCTTGTTCAACTGGCGCTGGACTTCGAACTCGGTGGCGCGGGCGTCATTGGCGAGGGCATCGCCGCGGGCGATTTTGACGCTGGAATAGTCCTTCCATTTGTCGGGGAAACCGATCTTGTTGTCGATGGCCTTGAGCTTCTCGAGAGCTTTCGCCTTGGTGGCGGGCGTCATCCAGGCCAGCGCCGCAACATCGGCGCCGAGCGCCTTTTCGATCTCCTTGACCATGCGAAGCGTGCGGTTCTTGCCCTCGACGCCGAAGGTTTCGTCGACGTATTTCTGGCCGAGGGCGTCGCCGAGGTCGGCGTCGGTGAAGTCCACGCAGCGCTTCCAGCGCGGACGGAGCTCCTTGGCGCCGGTGAGCGTGCGTGCGGAGAAATCGAAATTCTCTTCGACGAACGCGGCGGGCAGCAGCGGGGCGGACGCGCGCAGCAGCTGCCAGCGCAAGTATGTCTTTAGATCGTCGAGGCTGGTCTGCACCACAGTGGATTCCAGCTGCCGGATGAAATTCGGCGATTCGATATTGAGGCTGTCGAAGGCGGGCGCGTTCATGCCGGCGAAGTATTTCTTCCAGTCCATGAAGGGCGCCATGGAGAACAGCTCGTGCTGGGTCATCTTGTGGTAGATCTTTTGCGGATCGCGCAGGGAGACGCGGTCAAGCGAGCCTTTGGCGAGGCTGGTCTCGAGGGCCATCACGGCCTTTGCGCCGGCGGCGGACTTTTCGGGGGAATCGCCGAGCAGAGACAGCATCCGGGTTACGTGGGCGACGTATTTCTGGCGCAGCTCGACGGACTTGGCGTCGGGTTTCAGGTAGTAGTCGCGGTCGGGGAGGCCGAGTCCGCCCTGGCTGAGCTGCGCGATTACCTGGGACGCGTTTTTGAAGTCGGGGCCGGAGCCGAAGTTGAAGAACGCGGTGACGCCGCGGCGCTGCAGGCGGATGAGCACATCCACGATGGCGGACTTGGCGGGGATGGCGGCGATGCGGTCAAGTTCGGGCTTCAGGGGAACGAGGCCAGCCTTGTTGATGCTGGTTTCATCCATGCAGGACTGGTAGAAGTCGCCGATTTTTTGCTCGATGGGGGTGCGCTTGGGGTCGTTGACCGAGAGGCGGTCGAGGATGCGGCGGAGGACGTCGCGGTTACGGTCTTCGAGCTCGTTGAAGCGGCCCCAACTTGCCTGGTCGGCGGGGACGGGGTTGGCTTTGAGCCAGCCGCCGCAGGCGTATTGGTAGAAGTCGACGCAGGGGTCGGCGGTGCGGTCCATGCTGAGGGGGCTGAAGCCTGTCTGGGAGGAAGCGAGGAAGGGGGAGAGCAGGAGGAGGAGGGGAAGTTTTGGGGTCACCTATTTAGTTTACGACCGCTTCCTTACGGGCGCGGCTCCGAAGGACGGGCGCCGTTTCGGAAGGACGAGCGCTGTTCGGAAGGACGGGCGCGGTTCGGAAGGACGGGCCCGGTTCGGAAGACGGGCGCGGTTCGGATGGGTTATCTCGTTAGGATTTCTTCGAGGAAGGCGGCGGCGCGGGGGTCTTTGCTTTGGCCTAGCCAGAAGAAGGCCTGTTTGCGGACGGCGGGGTTGCGGTTGGATTTGGCGACTTCGATCAAGAGCGGGACGCCGTCGCCGTGGGGGATTTGGCTGAGGGCGAAGACGGCCTTCTTTTTTACTTCGGTTTCGGGATCTTTTTCGATGGCTTCGGCGATGGCGGCGCCCGCTATTTTGTTGCCGGCGCGCTGGGCCAGCCAGAAGAGCGCCTGGCCGCGGACGTGCGGAGTCTTGTCGTCGTGAGCGACGGCGATTACTACTTTCACTGCGCCGGGGTCTTTGCTTTGCATGAGTGAGAACACGGCGTGTTCGCGAATGCGGTCACTGGGATCATCCTTGACGACGCGCGAGAGGACTTCGAACCCGTGGCGGCCGCGCGTTTGGCCGAGCCAGAATACGGCATCGCGGCGAAGGAACTCGGGCTGAGCGGGCTTCACGAAATCGTCGAGGGCGGCGTCGGCCTCGGGGCCCTGGTGGAAGGCGATGGCGGTGGCGGCGGATTTGTTGCGGCGCTCCTGAGCGGGGGATTCCGCCAGGGCTTTGAGATAGCGCACGCTGTCGGATGCTTTGACGCCGGTGAGCCAGAAGAACGGGACGCCGCCGGCATCGAGTTCGCAATCGGGGGTGAAAGTGCGGACCTTCCCAATCTGGCGGCTTTCGATGCGGTAGAGGACGAACAGATGCGTGGGGCCTTCGAGCTGGACTTGTTTGTTTCCATCCGCGGTGGTGTTGGTTATGGACTGTCCATCCTGGCGCTCAAGGGTGCAGAGGCAAGCTCCGTTTCCGGAGCAGCACATGCGGTGGTCGCCGGCGACGATGGGAACGGCGTATCCGGCCCAGGCGGGGGCATCCTGCGTGGATACGATGGCGGAGAGCGCAGCATCGAGACCGGCGGAGGCATCGCGCGTGACCAAGCGGGCATTGCGCAAGTTGGGCTGCTGGGCGAATGCGGCGACGGCCAGCAGGCAAGGGACGAGAAAGCGCGCGGGTTTCATTTGTTCAAGAGCTCCAGCATGTAGTCGGTGGCTTCCTTGGAGTGCATCAGCGCGAGCCGCTGGACGATTTCTTTCTTGACGGCGGGATCGGTTTCCTTACGAGCGGCCGCGATCATTCCGGGAACGTTGCTCTGAATGAAGAATCCGTTGATGATGACTTTGCGGATGGCCGGGTCGGTTTCCGACGCATAGAGCGATTCGAGGGAAGCGCCGCTCTTGGTGCGTCCCATGACCGCGAGCTTTTCGATGGCATCGCGGCGGAGCTTGGGATCCTTTTCGGTCTTGGCCAGCTCAAGCAGCTTATCGGAGCTGTTGGAGATCATCAGGCCGCTGATAATCGCGCGCTTTACCTCGTAGTTGGATTCGGATGAATAAAGCTGCCAGAGATCCGCTCCGCCGCCCATTGCACCCAGGGTGCGGATGGCTTCCATGCGCAGCTCAGGATTCGATTCGGATTTGGCGGCGGCGAGGAGGGCCTCGCGATTCGAGCCGACCAGAAAACTACGCAGGATGGCGCGCTTGACGTGGAGATCACTCGTGGACTTGTAAATATCGGAGAGCACCTGCCCGTTGTCCTTGCCGCCGTACATGGAGAGATACTCGATGGCCTTGGCCTGCAGGTCGGGATTGTAGCCGCCCTTGGCGACCTGGACCAGGAGGTCGCGGGCTTTGGGAGAGCGGTTTTGCGCCAGCACGAACAGGGCGCGCTCTTTCACTCTGGGAGAATTTCCGCTATGCAGGAGCTTTTCGAGCACGGGAATGGCGCGCTCGGGATCGGTATTGCTGAGGCCGCTGAGGGCATAGAGCTTTAGATCCTCGTCGGAGGCATCCTCGGGACGAACGGCTTGCCCGGTACCCTGGCGCACCTCGAGGTCCAGCGCTTTGGCGTCGTCGAGCCAGCGGCTGCTGGGAAAATTCTTGCGGAGATCGGCGAGAGCGGCCAGCGCTTCGTCGCGGCGGCCCAGTTTATTCAACGTGTAGGCCTTCCAATATGTGGCGCCGTCGGCGCGGGGACTCTTGTCTTCGAGGGCGGCGTTGAAGGCTTCGAGGGCTTTGTCATATTCGCGGCGGTCAAGGTAGCCGGCGCCGCGGCGATAGTTGCGATCTTCCTGGGAGCGTTCGGCGGCGGCGCGAGCCATACTGATGTGGGCGCGCGGGGCGGCGGGGGCCGGGGTGTCCTGAAAGCCGAGCAAGAACTCGCTGGCGGGGAGCGGGGGCATCGGGGCCATGGCGAGCTGGCCCAGGAGAGCCGAGGCCGCGACGGGGAAGTCCGGGGGCTCGGGGGCTTCGGGCGGCTCGGGAGCGAACGGCGCATCCATTTCGAGAGGCGGCAACGCGGACGGACGGGGAGTAGGCCGCGTCGCGGGCGTTGGAGGCGCCGGAGCCACCGGCTGGGAGGGGGCGGGCAGGGACAGGAAAATCCATGCGGCGGGCAGGACTAGGAATCGGTACGTATATTTCATGAAAACCCTTTCTATTCGGAAGTCATACAAAATCGCGGAGGCAGGCCAGGAGGCCTGCCCTACAAGGTCGTCCCGGTTTCACGGCCGCGGGAAGGTTCGGTTTCGCGCTGGCGGACTTGGGAGCCCAGCACGCGCACCTTGAACAGCAGGCCGCGATCTTCGATGTCATGGCGCAGATCGTCAAGCTGGGGACCGGAAACCCGATCCGGGCTGTGAGCGATCTCAATGAGCACGCGTTCCAAGTCGTCTAATACGCCAGCTACGGCGGCATCGCCGGTGGTGCGGGCGGTCTGGCGATAGAGCCGGTTGTCTTCGAGGAGATCGGCGGCGCGGAGGCGTTCATCGGAGATATCCACTTGGCCCTTGCCTTCGGGGGAATTGGTGAGCTCGGCGAGCACCATTTGGGAACGCTCGAGGTGGTCGCCGACGGCGACCAGGAGGATGCGCTCGCGCACCTTGCCGTTGGCTACGGCGGGCGCGGGGCCATGCGAAAGGCGTCCGGCGAGGAAGGCGGCCAGCACCAGCGCGGCCATGGCGGGGGCCCAGATCCACCAGTTGGTCCACGAAAAAGAAGCGCGGCGGCGAGGCAGACGGCCCTGGATCTGTTGCCATACGACGCTGCCGTATTCAGGGTCGCGCTCGGGCACGGGGGCGGTATCCACGGTGTTGAGCACGGTCTGGAGCGCGCGGAAGTTCGCACGGCACTCGGAGCACACCGCGAGGTGACCTTCGGCGGCCGCGGGGGCGGCCAGCTCGCCATAGTAGAAAAGCACCAGATCGTCGTTGTCGATATGGGTCATCGGGCTGCACTCACTAGCGGTTCCAGCGCGCGGCGAAGCTTTTGCACGGCCCGGAAGATACTGTTCTTGGTGGCGTTGACGCCGGTTCCGAGGGAGTGGCCGATTTCTTCGATGGACAGGCCCTCAAAGTGGCGCAAGATGAAGGCGGTGCGCTCCTGCGGGGTCAGCGTGCCCAGGGCGTCGCCGACGTGGCGCTGCACTTCGGTTCCGTAAAATAGGCGGTCCGGGGCGGGGCCGGGGGCGGCCAGGGTGGCGAAGGTCCCCTGATGATCGCCGGTGGTTTGTTCCTGGCGCTCATCGCGGCGCTTGCGGACGCGAATCAGGTCCAGCGAGCAGTTGGCGGCGATGCGGTGGAGCCAAGTGGAGAAGCTGGAACGGGCTTCATAGCGATCAATCTGTTTCCAGGCTCGCAGGAAGGTCTCCTGCACCACATCTTCCGCGTCTTGTTCGTTGCCAGTCATACGATAAGCGAGACGGAAGACGGCTCGGCTATGGCGCTCCACTAGTTCGCGGAACGCAGAGCTATCGCCCGACCGCGCCCTTTGGAGGGCGCCGCCGTCTTGTTCTTCCATCCAGCCTTTAGACCAGGTAATTGGGAAGTGGTTAGGGGGCCGCTTGGAAAACGGCCCGCAGATTGCCGACCTGCCCCACGTTAGATGAACATCTCTTCGTCGCTGGTTACCTGAGCGACGCTGGGGCGGCCGGCGCGGGCCAAGTGCGAGAAGGCGGCGCGGATGCCGGCTGCGAGGCCGCTCAGTTCACGGACGGGGGCCATTATGCCGTTGTGCACGGTGGCGACCGCTTCATGCGCGCGGCTCATGGTGTCATCAAGCACCATTTCGACGCGGTCCATCTGGACTTTCGCACGGCAGGCCGCGTCGGAGACCACGTCGTCCACCTTGGCGAGCTGGATGATGGTGATATCCAGAATGTCATTCGCCTTGGTGGTGATTTCGGCGATCTGCGCCTTACTGCGCTCGACGGTGGTCTTGGTGAGGTCCACCAACGAATCGAGCTTGGGTACTAGCGGAGTTATTTTGTCCTCCAGGCGCTTAGTGGTCTTGTAGACCCCGATCAGGCACCCGGCTTGAATGCAGAGCGCTATGGCGGCGATGACTACGAACGCCGCCATAACGTACAGCAAGGTCATCTGGTCCATAAAATGGGCTCCGCCGACCGGTTATACGCCGTCGGAGGAGAGCGGGCTGGTTACGGTTTCGCGGTAAGCCTGTTTGCCGGCTTCCACGGCCGCACTGAGCTGCTCTTTCTGACGAAGCATGGCGCTCTTACCGCGATCGAGAGCATCGCTGGCCACACTCTTGCCACGGTCAATGGCTTCACTAGCAGCGGTCTTGCCGCGATCATACGCATCGCTGGCGGTTTCCTTCAACTCGCCACCGCGGCGGCGCAAGTATTCCTTGCCTTCATCGGCCTTGGACAGAATCAGCTCACGGGTCTCGGCGCCAGTCTTCGGCGCGAAGAGCAATCCGACCGCTACGCCCAGCCCCAGTCCCAGAAAGAAATACGGAAACTTATTGTCGTCCTCCATGGTTGGTCTCCTTTTCACCGTCAATTACAGTCTTAGAATAGCAGTGCCACAAAAATGGCACCAGCGCTACATAGACTTCATCCGGGGTAGAACGTTTCGTCCGGCGAGCATTCCTCCGGCGGATCTGTTACTGTGCCAGTGAAATGGCCGTACGGAAGCCTAAGCTACTGGATCGCGATCACTTGTATGAGTACGCCCTGAGAACGCTGGGGGGACGGGCCTACTCGCTGGGCGAATTGCGGGAGAAGCTGCGGCGGCGGGCGGCCGCGGCGGAGGATATTGAGGGCGTGCTGGGACGGCTGAAAGAGCACGGATACCTCAATGACAAGCGGTATGCGGACAATTTCGCGGCGGCGCGGCTGGAAAACGAGGGGTTCGGGAGGGGGCGGGTGCTGCGGGATTTGCGACAGCACCGGGTAGCGCCGGCGCTGGCGGAAGAGGCAGTCCAACGGGTGTTTCAGGATACCGATGAAACGGCGCTGATTGAGAGCTTTCTGGCGCGCAAGTACCGTGGGAAGGATTTGGGAAAGTTTCTGGGCGAGGAGAAGAACCTGGCGGGGGCGTACCGGCGGCTGCGGTATGCCGGGTTTGGCGGGGGGACGTCGATTCGGGTGCTAAAACGGTATGCCAGCCGGGCGGATGAGCTGGAGGGAATGGAGGAGTGAGCCACGCGCGGGGCTGAGCGCCGGGAGGGTCCCGGCGCGGCAGCCACGCGCGGTCGCTAGAACTTCACGGAGGGGACTTTTTCGGCGCCGGGAGTGGTCTTGAAGTAGGCGTCCTCGCGCTGGAAGCCGTATATGCCGGCGGCGATGTTGTTGGGGAAGAGAGCGATGTCGGTGTTGTACTTTTGCACCGCCTCATTGTACTTGCGGCGCTCGACATTGATGCGGTTTTCGGTGCCGCTCAGCTCGTCCTGGAGGCGCATGAAGTTCTCATTCGAGCGCAATTGCGGGTAATTCTCCACTACCACCAGCAAGCGGCTCAGAGCGCCGTCCAATTTGGAGTTGGCCTGGATTTTATCGGCGGGCGTCTGCGCGCCGCCCAGAGCCGCACGGGCATCGGTGACGGACTTGATGACGGCCTGCTCTTGTTTGGCGAAACCCTTAACGGTTTCCACCAGATTGGGAATGAGATCAGCGCGGCGCTGCAGGGCCACATCCACTTGCGCCCACGCGCCCTTGATTCCCTCACGCTCCTGCACCAGGGTGTTGCGGGACCCGATGGTCATGCCGAAAAAAATCAGGACCAGCAATACCAGGACGCCAATTACCGCCAGGGCTACTTTCATCTTTTCCTCATTTCTGCAGGCGGTCGACATAAGCGACCACCGCTTCGATCTGCTTCAGATACTCTTCGAACAA
>JAYTVY010000543.1:0-3207 GCA_043743755.1 Bryobacterales bacterium
CCCCCCTGGCCCCCGCCTACTAACAACTCAAACTTCCTAACTGCAATGTGGGGCAGGCCTCCCGGCCTGCCTCCCCAAGTTACCTCCGCCTCTCACGCGCTATCCTTAAAAAATGACCGAAGCCCCCGTCAAGCCCGCCATCGGCCCCCCCACCTTCGCCACGCCCGCCGAGGAGCGCCGCCACCGCAAACAGCGCCTCGCCGCCGGATTCCGCCTCTTCAACCGGTTCGGATTTAACGAAGGTGTCGCCGGACACATCACCGCGCGCGATCCCGAGCGTCCCGATCACTTTTGGGTGAACCCTTTCGGCATGCACTTCGGTTTGATCAAGGCTTCCGACCTGATCCTCGTCAACCACAAAGGTGAAGTCGTCGAGGGCCGCCATCCCGTAAACCAGGCGGCCTTCGCCATCCACTCGCAAGTCCACGCCGCCCGGCCCGACGTCGTCGCTGCCGCGCATGCCCACTCCATCTACGGCAAAACATGGTCCACCCTGGGACGTCTGCTGGACCCCATCACGCAGGATGTCTGCGCATTCTATGAAGACCATGCGGTTTTCGACGACTACACCGGCGTCGTCAACGAAGTCGCCGAAGGCCAGCGCATCGCCGGTGCGCTAGGCGGCATGAAAGCCGTGATCCTGCGCAACCATGGATTGTTGACGGTTGGCCACACCGTCGAGGAAGCCGTGTGGTGGTTTGTCACCATGGAACGCTCCTGCCAGAGCCAGTTGCTGGCGGAAGCCGTCGGCGATCCTGTAGAAATCGATCACGATAACGCCATCCGAACCCGCGGCCAGGTCGGCAGCCACCTCGCGGGCTGGTTTCAGTTCCAGCCCATGTGGCAGCGCATCACAAAGGAAGAGCCCGACCTGCTCGATTAACGCGACCCTACCGCCCGCGGTTCAGAAAATCAGCTTCATCGCCAGCTGCAGCTGCCGCGAGGATCCCGAGTCGCCCGTCGCGAACCGGGTATTGCTGATCTGCCCGAACGTGTTCCCCGCCGCCGTGCTCACCGTCCGGTTCGGCTGCCCGAAATTCGGATGGTTGAACAGATCGAAAGCGTCCACCCGGAATTGCAGCGTCACCCGCTCCCGGATCTTCGTGCTTTTCACCAGCGACAGATCGATGTCCTGGAAGCCCGGCCCGATGATTACGTTGCGCCCCAGATTCCCGAAGTGATTGGCCGCCAGAAACAGGCAGCCCGGCTGCGGAGTGGTGCACGCCGCGGACGGGAAGTACTGCAGGTTCCCATTGCCCGCCGGCGTCAGGCTCACCGGCACCGGACCCAGAATATCCGGACGAATGGTGGCTGTCCCCGTCACCGTCGTGTTCGTCGTAACGATGTTCACCGGATTCCCGGTTTGAAGCTGCGTGATCAGCGCGAACTCCCAGCCTTCCACCAGACGATTCCCGTGGAACGGCAGGTTATAGATGCTGCTGATTACGAACCGGTGCCGCGCGTCAAAGTCCGATAGCCCCTTGCTGCCCCGGATGTTGTAGCTGTCCTGCACCACAATGGCTCCGGTATTCAGCGAGTTGTAGTCCAGCGATTTCGAAAAAGTGTACGAAGTGTCAAACTGCAAACCCTTCGCGAATCGTTTGGTGGCGGTCAACCACAGCGCGTTATAACTCGAGTTGCCGCCGCTGTCGGTCTCGTTCATGTTCCCCAGCCCCGCGCCCGGCAGAATCGCGCTGCTCGCCGACAGCGCTGGATAAATCCGCGTCGCGGTCCCAGGGATAAATTGATTGATATTCCGCGCGATACGCAGATTGGTTCCCTTCGATCCGAAGTAGCCCGCCATCATCCCAATGCTCGGCGTCAGCTGCTGCTGGATGTTGAAGTTCCACGATTGGATGTAGGCGTTCTTGAAATCGTGATTTACGGTGGCGGGCGAAACCGACCCGGCTGCCGCCGCGCTGGTGAATGCGTTCGCGAACGTAAGCGGCGACGTGCTGGACAGCGGGATGGTGAAAGGCGGATTCTGGGACAGGCCTCCCACCACGTTCGCCACCGGCTGATCCGTCAGCAGTCCGTAACCGCTGCGCACCACTGTCTTGCCGTTGTGGAAGACATCCCACACAAATCCCACCCGCGGCTGGAAGTTCCGCGCATTCTGCTTGTAAACGTCCTCGAAACCGGGTGAGCCCACCCGGACCAGCGACACTGTCGCCGGGTCGAACACCACAAACCGCTTCATGGCTTCCGTGGGAGTTCCGTTCCATTCCCAGCGCACTCCCAGTTCCAGCGTGAGATACGGCCTCACCTTGTACGTATCCTGCGCGAAAAAGCCCAGTGCGTTCACGAATACCCGTGCCGGATTGCTGCTGGGAGTCACCGCGAAGAGGTTCGAAGGTCCGCCGTTGATGAATGACGTCACGCTGGCGAACCGGAATGCTCCATTGTCCGCCGCGAAACTGTTGCCGTTGAAGCGTCGGTATTCACCGCCGAACTTGAGGTTGTGCTTGCCGTGGGTCCAATTGAGGCTGTCGGAAAGCACCGCCGTGAGATCCCCGCGGCCCTGCGGAAACCCGCTGGGTCCGCCGAAATTCAGCCCGATGTCCTGCAGACTGATCTGCGGCAAGCCGATCGCCGTCGTGATGCCGTCGTTGATTCCGAAATCGAGCGGATTCAGCAGCGTGTTCGGCTGGAACACGATGTTGATGCGGTTAAATCCAAATCGCAGCTCGTTCACCACGTTGGGAGTGAAAACGTGAGTCTCGTTGAACGTGAAGATCTGCCGATGCGAATGCCGATTGTCCCCGAAGCCCGTAATGTTGTTGCCTTGCAGCACCGGCTCCCCGCGCCGGTCGCGCTGCCACGCGTAGTATCCGTTCACCCGGTCCCGGTCGCTGAAAGCGTGGCTGACATTCCCCGTGAACTGGTCGATATTCACCGGCGCCGTGGCCGACCCGATGAATTTGTTCCCCGCCGCGTTCGAAGCCGGAATCAGCGGCAGCAGTTTCACCACCGTGGGATTCCCGATCGTCTGCGCCTGCGCCCGCTGCGCATCGCTCAGCACCGTCTGGTTAATCGTCAGCCCTTGACGCTGCCGCAGACTCTCCCAGCTGAAGAAGAAAAATGTGCGATCTTTCCACACCGGCCCGCCCAGGTTCGCGCCAAACTGGTTGCGCTTGAACGGCGATTGCAAAATCGGCGTCGGATTGAAGTAATTGCGTGCGTCCAGAGCGTTGTTGCGCAGATACT
>JAYTVY010000544.1:0-2656 GCA_043743755.1 Bryobacterales bacterium
GGGGGGTGGGTTTGGGGGGCTGGCTGAGGAAACGCGGATGAAGAAGCGGTACTGGACGGGGTTGGCTGAGGTTCTATGTTTGCGCGATTGCCCGTTTCGCTTGCTTACGCGCGCGGCACCGCTCGCGGAAAGACGGCAATAGCGGGCAGGTAGTGGACGGGGATAAGTGGGCAGGTGGTGGCCGGGGATAAGTGGGCAGCGGGGCGCGGGGGATAAGCGGGCGCGGGGGCGGCTACTTGCCGATACAGAATGTCGAGAAGATGCGGTTGAGAATATCGTCGGCGGTAGTAGCCCCGGTGATGGCGTCAATGGGACGCAGCGCGGCATAAAGATCCAGCAAAAGCATCTCATGAGGGATGCCGAACTCCACTGCCTTGCGAGCTTGTTCCAGAGCCTCAATGCTCTCTCGCAGCAGACCCTCATGCCGGATGCTGGTAATGAACCCGGACTCCTGTGCGTGGCCGGTGGCAGGAGAGATCCGGCGGCGCAGATCGCCGATGCCGTCGCCGGTGAGAGCGGAGACGGCGATAAACTCCGCTTCGGAAAGCTCCGCTAAACGCGGAAGATCGGCCTTGTTCCCGATCAACAGATGACGTCCTTGCGCGCGGGCGCGCTCGAACAAAGCCCGGTCGTCTTCGCTCACCGGGGCGGAGAGATCGAAGACCACTAGCGTGAGGTCGGAATCCGCCATCGCCTGATAGCTGCGCTCAATCCCGAGCGTCTCCACGACGCCCTCACCTTCGCGAATGCCGGCGGTGTCGACGAACCGGATGGGAATCCCGTCGATGGCGGCGGACTCGGATACCAGATCGCGCGTGGTGCCCGGGATGTCGGTGACGATGGCGCGGTCGTGATCGAGCAAGCGGTTGAACAAGCTGCTCTTGCCGACATTGGGCCGTCCGACGATGGCCAGCGTCAGGCCGGAGTGCACCAGCCTGCCGAAGTCGAAGGTGGAGAGCAGAGCGGCGAGTTCGCGCACGATGGGGGCGAGACGCCGCAGGATCTCTTCGGCGGGCGCGACGGAAATATCGTCCTCCGCGAAGTCGATGCCGGCTTCCAGCAACGCGATCAGTTCGAGCAGCTGTTCCTTCGAAGGCCGCAGGCGGCGCGACACCGAGCCCTCCATCTGCTGGGCGGCCACGCGGGCTTGATAAAGCGTCGTGGATTCGATCAGATCGCGCACGGCTTCAGCCTGCGGAAGATCGAT
The DNA here is from genome assembly GCA_043743755.1 of Bryobacterales bacterium. Taxonomy (GTDB): domain Bacteria; phylum Acidobacteriota; class Terriglobia; order Bryobacterales; family Bryobacteraceae; genus JALYHQ01. Next base: position 1,208 of record JAYTVY010000544.1, read on the forward strand.
GCGGCCGTTGAGATAAGCGCGCAGCGTAAACTCGCCGGGTTCGGCGAGACGCGCCCCGCCCGCGGACGCGCGCTCCAGGCACTCCCGCAGGATCACTGGCGATCCATGGCAGGCGATTTCAACCACGTCTTCGGCGGTGTAGGAATGCGGAGTTTCAAAAAAAGTAACTACGCATCGATCGACAACATGGCCCGCGCCATCCACCAGGTCCGCCAGTGCAGCGGTCCAGGGCCGCCATTCGTGCGCCGGCTTAAAACGCAAGACCTGCTGGGCTATTTTGCGAGCATCGCCGCCGGAGAGCCGCACCACGCCGATCCCGGAACGCCCCGGCGGCGTGGAAACGGCAACAATCGTGTCTCGAAGCTGCACTTAGGAACGGTGGGCTGCCCGGCGCTTACCGCCGGTCCCTGGGCGGACCGGACCGCCGCGGTCCCCGGTCGCGCCCGCCGTCACGCCGGCCGTCGCGGCCACGGAATCCCCCACCCTCGCGTCCGCCCTCGCGCTCTTCGCGCGGCGGAGGCGGAATCACGGGCTCGGGAACCACCGTTATTTCCGGCGGCAGGATCACAACCTGGCGCTGCGGGCCGGCTCCCGTGCTCTCACTGCGAACCTCGGTGTCACTGCGCAGGCTGAGATGAATGATGCGGCGCTCGCGGCTGCTCATGGGATTGAAGTGGAACGGCCGCCGCGTTTGCTTCACGCGCTCCGCCGCCGCCACCGCACTCAGACGCAGCTCTTCGATGCGCAAAAGGCGGTAATCGTTGGCGTCGAAATAGAGCAGCGAATGGTCTTCCGCGGGCATCCGCAGCATCTCCATCGTCAGATGCTCCAGCGCCAGCAGCAACTCGGCGCGATTCGCCAGCAGCAGCTCGATGTCAGCCCCTGAAAAACGCACCACCAGATCCGGATCTTCCAGATCGGGATGCGTGTGCGGCCCTTCAGCGACTTTGAAATCGAGTGCAAATCCGGCGGCGTCCACCATGGGACGCAGGAAGCCCTCAATGCGCGGGCCGATCTCGGAAACAGTGTACTTCTTGTCCACGTGTATGCCTTAATCCAGCTAGGATTTCTTCTTCAGGGCCTTCTGCGGCGGAGCGGGAGGCGGCGGCGCCGGAGTGAAACGATTCATGAGCGATTGCTGCAAAATGCCCACCAGATTGCCAGTCAGCCAGTATAACACCAGCCCGCTCGACATGTTATAGAAGAAAAATCCGAACATGAGCGGCATGAACTGCATCATTTTCGCCTGCGCCGGATCCATGGAAGGATTCGGGGTCATCTTCTGCATGATGAACTGCGTGACTATCATGATGATGGGCAGAAAATGGAGCGGCAACTGCTCGGGCTGCGATAGATCGCTTACCCACAGCCAGTGCCCGCCGCGAAGCTCAATGGTCACGGTGAGCACCTTATAGAAAGCGTATAGAACCGGAAGCTGCACCAGCATCG
>JAYTVY010000545.1:0-4828 GCA_043743755.1 Bryobacterales bacterium
GCGTACACGTTGATGAAGCCCGCGCCGGTTTCAAATTCGGAGTAGCCCGGCATCTGCGAAGCCGTCTGGGTCAGAATCGACTTGACATCGTCGGGCGAGAGAGTCAAGTCCACGCTGAGCATCAGTGCAACCGTTCCGGCGACGAAGGGGGTGGCCATCGAGGTGCCGCTGATCTCGGTGTAGAACGGCAGGAATGCCGGCGAGAGTTCGGCATCGGCGGTGGTTCCGTTCGCGAAGATGTTGGTCTTCGATCTCACGGAGACTACGTCGGACGTGAACTTCGCGCTGTCGGAAGCGAATTCGCGCCCCGTGCCCGGCGCGGTGATGGCGGGCGCGTTGAAATCGCCCGAGCCGCGCTGGTTCTTTGGAAGGCCGCGCGAGGAGAAACTCGCCAATCCGCCTTCCTTGGTTCCAGCGGCCACGCCGATTACCCACGGCGCCTTGGCGTACGGATTCATGGTGTCCTTGCCCGGACCGGAGTTGCCGGCGGCGAACACCACCACGATGTTACGGTCATGCGCCATCTTGGTTGCGATCGCGATCGGATCGTTGGGATCGAATGCGCCCTGGCCGCCCCAGGAATTCGAGATCACGCGGATGTTGTAGCGGAACTGGTTGGTCAGCGCATATTCAAAACCGCCCAGCCCGTTCAGGATCAGCAGCGTCGCGCCCGAGCCGTAACCGATCAGATTCGCGCCCGGCGCCACGCCGGCATACAGGCCTCCCGACGCCGCGCCCGTTCCGCCCACGATCCCCGCGCAATGCGTGCCGTGCCCAGTATTGGTATCGGTATCCGGCACGTTTTCGATGAACAGATCCGGCGTGAAGCCGGTCAGCGTGCCGGTGTCCGTGAGGGCCTGCACGTTTTGGATCACGTGTTCGGGGTAATGCACGTCGGCATGCGTGCCGTCGATGCCCGAATCGTTGATCATCACGGCGAAGTTGCCTTTGCCGGAAACCGGAAAGCCGCCGTTCAGGCGGATGAAGTTCGGGTCCGTCCGCATGCGGTCGACACCGGTCAGCACTCGGGTCTGATTATTCAGGAACATCATGCGGTCATTCAGCCAGATGGAACGGATTGTGGAATTCGAAGCCAGCGCGCGGACCTGTCCGGCCGTCGCGGGCGCGGCCACCATTCCAAGTTGCTGAAGGGTATAGCCCTTGGTGATTCCGGCGACGGTTAGAGTAGCCAGATTGGTCGCATTCAGGCCGCTGCTGGTGTTGAAGGAAATAATCACCGTTCCCACGCTGGCGAGGTCCGACAGGCCGGCCATTTTCGAGGTCAACGAAGGTCCGAGGGTAGCGGAAGACGCTGAGCCTGCGGAAGATATCAGAAGTACTACGACTGCCAACGTCGACGCGACGTTTCGAACGTGCCCCCACCCGCGAGTGGGTTGCAAAGAGAATAGGCGAATCGCGGTGGCGACCCAAGGAAAAGACGCAGTATGTCCTTTACCTTTATACATTTATGTTCTCCTCCACCAAAAGAGTTGCTTTCAGCGCCTTCCTTCCGGCGCTTTTCTGTGCAGCTCCTCTTTTGCTCCGGTGCAACGGCACCACTTGCATGGTAGTGCTGCTACTATGACGCTGTCAAGAGGGTTGTATTACTTTTTTTTGGAGTATACTGAGAACGTGGAACTTAAAGTTGCGGAGCCGGTGAAGACTGCGCCCCTTGGTTCGGCGCATGACCGGATCTTACGGGTGTCCAAAACCCTGTTCGCCAATCGCGGATATGAGCACGCCAGTACTTCCGCCATCGCAAGGCTGGCGGGTACCAGCGAGTCCCAGCTAATGAAGCACTTCGGCAACAAGTCCGGGCTGCTGGAAGCCATCTTCATCGCCGGGTGGAATCAGATCACCGAGCAAGCCCGGCAAGCCGCGGAAAGTTTTCCGGAACCAATTGACAAGCTGCAGGCGATTTCCACCACCGCGCTGCGCTATCTCGAGCGCGACCAGGAATTGAAACTTCTGTATCTGCTGGAGGGCCGGAGAATTCGCAAAGAGGGCCAGATGGTGGCGCTCACCGAGGGATTTCTGGGTTTCGTCCGCCTGATAGACTCCGTGCTTACGCACATGCACGAGAATGGAAGGCTGCGAGTGGGGGTAAGCCCGCAGGCCGTACGGTCCGCTTTGATGGGAATGCTGGAAGGCATGCTGCGCGATCGATTCCTGTGCGACCGGCTGGGCTTTCCGGCGAATTTCGATCTGAAGCAGCTGGCGCACATGTTGACGCTGGCGCTGGGATGCTTTTGCCTGCCGGCGCCGGAAACACTGGGGACCGCGCCCGGCGCCGGCGCGTGATTGTCTATGCCAGGTAATGGCGCTGTCCTACAGTCAGGGTATGCACTTTCATACGGAACACCTGACCTTCAAGACTAAGAAGCATCGGGAATTTATCAATATCACGCCGCAAGTGGAGGCGGCGCTGCGTAAGAGCGGGATTCAGGAGGGGATGATCCTGGTGTCCGCCATGCACATTACGGCGGGGGTTTGGGTGAATGACGCGGAGGATGGGCTGCTGGCGGACATCGACGAGTGGCTCGAAAACCTGGCGCCGTATCGGGACGATTACAGGCATCACCGAACCGGGGAGACCAACGGAGATTCGCATCTGAAGAGTCTGCTGGTGCATCATCAGGTGATTGTGCCGGTGACGGCCGGGAAGCTCGACTTCGGGCCGTGGCAGCAGGTCTATTACGCGGAGTTCGACGGCCAGCGCGCCAAACGCGTCATTATCAAAGTAATGGGTGAGTAACGAAAGGTCCGCGTATTTCGCGGCATATCCCAGGCGAGGAGCATTATGCGAACACGAAGGCTCGTTCTTGTAGCGCCGTTTCTGGCTAGCGCCATGGCGGCCGATATTCCCATCCGGACGGTAATTCTCTACAAGAACGGCGTCGGCTATTTCGAGCGCGCCGGCGACCTGAAGCCCGGTGAATCGGCGCGGCTGGATTTTCGCGCATCCGATATGAACGACGTGTTGAAGTCGCTGACGCTGACGGACCTGAAGGGAGCCAAGGTAAGCGGGCTGCGCTATGATTCCAGCGAAACGCTGGAGAAGAAGCTCGCTGAGTTTCCGTTCCAGCTGGGCGAACGCGAGCCCCTGAGTTCGTTCCTCGATCGCATGAAAGGCGCGCGAGTGGAGTTGAAGTCGGGCCCGGAAGCGGCCGTGGGAACCATTGTCGGCGCGCGTGCGGTGGCGGGTGATGACAAGCATCCTCCGCGGGATCAAGTTGTGTTGCTGGTGGATGCGGGCGAGATGCGCACGTTCGATCTCGCGGCGGTCACCAGCCTGAAGTTCACAGATCCTGTGCTCCAGGTGCAGCTGCGCGATTACTTGACTACCGTGAACCAGTCGCGATCGAAGGAGAAGCGGAGCGTCTACATCGATTCATCGGATGCCAAGGATCGCCAGATTGTGGCCAGCTATATGCTGCCCACCGCAGTGTGGAAGTCGAGTTACCGGCTGATCTTCCCAGACCAAGGGCAGCCCACTTTGGAGGGCTGGGCCATTGTCGATAACACTAGCGGTGAAGACTGGACCAACGTGCGGCTAGCGGTGGTATCCGGGCGGCCGGTTTCGTTCATCAGCAATTTGTATGAACCGAGGTATGTGGAACGGGAGACGGCCGAGTTGCCGGAAGAACAGGCCCTGGGGCCCGTGCTGCATAAAGGCGCGGTTCAAAACTGGCAGAAATCCGTACCGCCACCGCCACCAGCCGCGAAGCCACTGAACGGCGGACGGGAAAGGTTTTCCGTAGCGTCGGAGTCGGCCAGTGTTGATATGGTTCGCACGGGAGTACCCAGCGGCGTTAGCGTGGCTACCGAAGCGGGAGAAGCTGGCGAACTCTTCGAATATCGCTTCTCAAGTCCCGTGAACGTGAAGAAAAGCGAGTCCACCATGCTCCCATTCCTCCAACAGAAGCTGGGAGCCCGCAAGCTTCTCATCTATTCGGAAAGCTACGGCGCGCATCCCATGACCGCGGCCGAGCTGACTAACACAACCGGCAAGACACTCGACGGCGGCCCGATTACCGTGTTCGATGCCGGAACGTACGCCGGCGAGGCGCTGATTGAAACGCTGAAGGCCGGGGACAAGCGGCTGATCAGTTACGCGCAGGATCAAGGCGTGCGCATTACGACGAAGTTCGACAGCGAGAATCGCGGCGTCCGTGAAATCCGTGCCAATCGCGGACTGCTCACCATGCGCTACGCATCGCAGGAGACCAAGACGTTCACCATCCGCAATGTGGATCAGAAGCCCAAGACCCTGCTGATCGAGCATCCGGTGCGCGGCGGTTACAAGCTGCTGAATCAGACGGCTACCGAGACCACCGCGGACGCTTACCGCTTCGAAGTGAAGCTGACGGCGGATTCAACGCAGAAGTTCGCGATCGACGAAGAGCGGTTGTGGGAGCAATCCACGTCGGTGTCGAGCCTTACGCCGGACATGCTGTTCATGTACGTGCAGAACAAGACCATTTCGGATGCCGCGCGCCGTCAGTTGCAGCAGATCCTGGATCTAAAGCGGCAGCTGGCCGCCATGGACGGGCAGATCTCGCAAACCGAGGCCGAAGTGAACGAACTCACCCGCGATCAGGAACGTGTGCGGCAGAATCTGGTGAGTTTGAATCAGGTGAGCGGTCAGCAGGAGCAGGTGCAAGTGTACGCGCGCCAACTGGCCGATCAGGAGAAGCAGCTAGCCGCAAAGCGGGACACCTTGAGCGGCCAGCGCAAGCAGCGTTCAGCCCTGGACGCGTCCGTGAAAGCCGCCATCGACAACCTAGATTTCTGACGTACGGCGGACCCCCAGGTCCGCAGCCGGCCC
>JAYTVY010000546.1:0-10918 GCA_043743755.1 Bryobacterales bacterium
GGATCGTTGTGCTGGGCCTGGCCGCGATGGCCTGGCATTTTCGCCGCGCGGGATTCTGGTTTCTGGCGGGACTGGTGCTGCTGCTGCCCAGTTCCTCCATCTTCCCCGCCGCCGACCTCGCCACCGATCGCCGCATGTATTTTCCCATGATCGCGTTCTCGGCTGGCATCGCACTTCTGCTCCCGAAACGCCCGAGGGTGGTGGTTCCCATCCTCGCGATCCTGGCCCTGCTCAGCTTCCAGCGCACCTCGATCTGGCGCACCGAAGAAACTCTCTGGACCGATGCCGTGGAGCAAGCGCCGGCCAAAATACGGCCCCGCCTGCAGTTGGCCCGCGCGCTTCCTCCGGATCGGGGCATCGCCCTGCTGGAGCAGACCAGGCCGATGGCGCCAAACGATCCAAGGATCGCCGCGGAGCAAGGCCGCCTGTATTTGCGGGCGGGAAATCCTCAGCAGGCGCTCATCGAATTCGGACGCGCCCTGGCACTCGAACCCGGCAGCGCCAGCGCGCTGAATAATCGCGCCGCGGCGCTCCTCGCCATGGGTCAAACGCAAGCCGCCGTGGAGGACTTCCAGCGTGCACTAGCGCGCGATCCGTGCCAGATAGATGCCCGCGCCAACCTGCTGCACCTGGGAATCGCGAATGCGCCCGCGCCCGCGAAGTGCCCACAATAAAAAGCGCCCACCCCGGATGCATGGGGTGGGCGGCAGATCGAATAGCCACTCGGAGGAGTAGGCTAAATACAGCTTGCGCTTCCGGGTGCTTGAGGGCAATACAGTACATTCCGTATGCCACCTTAGATACTGATAGCACAAGGGTTTACATGCTATCATCGGGCGAAAACGTGCTTACGGAGGACACTTGCGCATAGTGGTGGGCGTTTCGGGCGCCAGCGGGTCCATCTATGGACATCGCCTGCTCGAGAAGCTTCGCGGGCAGCCCGGCGTGGAAACGCACCTGATTCTGAGCCGCGCCGGCGAGCGGACCGCCTTTCTGGAGATGGGCAAGACCGCGGCCGATTTTCGTGCCTTAGCGGGCTACTGGTATCCGGTGGAAGACGTCGGCAGCCGGCTGGCCAGCGGATCGTTCGTCACGGACGGAATGGCGATCGCGCCGTGTTCCATCCACACCATGTCGGCCATCGCAACCGGCATAAGCTCGAACCTGCTGGTGCGGGCGGCGGATGTCTGCTTGAAAGAACGGCGGCGGCTGATCCTGATGGTCCGCGAATCGCCGCTGCACCTGGGCCATCTTAGAACGATGGCTGCACTGGCAGAAATGGGAGCGATCATTGCGCCGCCGGTGCCGGGTTTTTATCACAAGCCGGAGACGGTGCAGGACATCGTGGATCATAGCGTGGAGCGCGTGCTGGATTTGCTGGGTCTGCCTTCCGCGGAAGCGCGCCGCTGGGACGGCGGCCGTCCGGAGCTCGCGTGAAGCGCCGCCCGAAGGTGGGATTTCAAGGCGAACTGGGAGCGTTCAGCCAGGAAGCTATCCGCCGATTGCTAGGCGACGGCGCGCTGCCGGTCCCTTTTCAGCGGTTCGACGAAGTCTTCCAAGCGCTCGCGGGCGGCAAGATCGACGCCGCCGTGATTCCGATAGAGAATACCCTGGCGGGGTCGGTCCATGAGAACTATGACCATCTGCTGCGCTTCGATTTGCGCATCGCGGGCGAGACCAACGTACGCATCGTGCACAATCTGATTGTTCCGCCGGGCGTTCGGTTCGCCGATCTGCGGCGCGTTTATTCGCATCCGGTAGCGCTCAATCAATGCCTGGATTTCTTCAGGGATAACCCAAGCATCGAAAAAGTGCCGTTCTACGATACCGCGGGCAGCGTCAAGATGGTGATGGAACAGAAGCCGGCGGATGGGGGCGCCATTGCATCGTCGGTGGCGGCCGGCATTTACGGCGGGCGCATCCTGAGAAAGTCGATTGAAGACGACCGCCAGAACTTCACCCGCTTCTTCCTGCTGAACGGCGCGCGGCGGCTGGCGCCGTTATCGCCGTGCAAGACCTGGAAAACGTCGCTGGTATTCACGGTGAGAAATGCGCCGGGCCAGTTATTCCGTTCGGTCAGCGCGTTTGGACTGCGCGATCTGAATCTGACCAAAATCGAGTCGCGCCCGCTACGCGGCAAACCGTGGGAATATCTCTTTTACCTGGATTTTATCGGCCGCGAAGACGAGCCTCGCGTCAAGAACGCCTTAAGCCATCTGGCCGAAATGGCCGACTTCCTGCGTGTCCTGGGCAGCTATCCCTTATAGCGCGCGGCCCGGGTCTATTTATTTCGCCGCGTCAATCTTCTGGATCACAATCGCGGTTGATCCCCCTCGCGCATACACGTTCCCCGTTGCGGTGACGCGCTTGCCCGCATACGGCAGCAGCTTCTTGTTCTGCCCCACGGCTGGAATACCTTCCGCAATCGGCCAGAATATAGAACCATCGTCCTGCAGAATAACGAGCTGCGATCCGTTCTTCGCGCAATCCAATGCGCAATCGCGGCTGATGGGCTTGGACAGCCCTTTCGTGAACGCACAAGCCGAATCAAGAACCCAGCCGGTGAGGGTCTTCTGTTCCGCAAAGAGCAGCGGAGCCGCCAGAACCGCGAATACAGCGAACATTCTTTTCATGGAAAGCTCCTAAGCCGGCGGATCTTCGCGGACCCGCTCGATTACCAGCGTGAAATGGCCAGCCAGCGCCGCCAGCGTGCCGATGGCAGCCAGCACAGGCGCGGCAATAATGCCTACCGTCGCTACGGTGAGAGGGATCTCCACAAAGGTGTGCCCCTTTTCGTCCCGCACGATGACGCGGCGCACGTTGCCCTCGTGGATGAAGTGCTTGACCTTGTCGACGAGGTCCTTCGCGGCGACCTTGAACTCTTCGTAAAACTTTTCCAAACCTGGATGATAGCACCTGGAGATAGACTGCTACGCTGAAGTATATGTCTTTATCCGATTCCTTCTTCGGGCGCAAGTTTGGCCTTACCGAGCGCGACCTGGAGAGCTGCCTCTCGGAGGCGCTGTCGAGCGGCGGGGACTACGCGGATTTGTACTTCGAATATCAATCTTCGAGCAGCATAAGCGTCGACGAATCGATGGTGAAGAGCGCCACCCAGGGCGTCACGCTGGGCGTGGGCGTACGCGTGATCGCCGGGGAGCGCACGGGCTACGCTTACAGCGACGATCTCAGCATCGACAAGATCCGTAAAGCCGCTCGCGTGGCGGCTTACATCGCGCGGGGTCCGGCGAAGATAGAGAAGACCGGCCTGGAGGAAACCCGCGGGCGGGACCTGTATCCGGTGCTGACGCCCGCCGGTGAATCCAGCCTGAGCGAGCGCGCCGCGCTGGTGATGCGCGCCGACCGCGCCGCCCGAGCTTTCGACTCCCGAGTGTTTCAAGTACAGGCCAGCTTTGCCGACAATCTGCGGCACGTGCTGGTGGCCACCAGCGACGGAACCATGAGCTTTGACCGGCAGCCCATGGCTCGTATGAATGTTTCGGTGCTGGCGAGCGAAAACGGCGGCACGCCGCAGCGCGGATATTCGGGCGGCGGCGGACGCGTCGGTCTCGATTTCTTCGTCGAGGAAATGTCGCCCGAACACTTCGCGCGCGAATCGGCGCGCCAGGCGATTGGGCAACTGGGCGCAGCGCCTGCCCCGGCCGGCGAAATGACGGTGGTGCTGGGTCCCGGCTGGCCCGGCATTCTGCTGCATGAGGCTGTGGGACATGGCCTGGAAGCCGATTTCAATCGCAAGGGCGTGTCCGCGTTCAGTGGACGTATCGGGCAGCAGGTAGCCAGCCCGCTCTGCACCGTGATCGACGACGGCACCATTCAAAACCGCCGCGGGTCGCTCAACGTCGACGATGAAGGCATTCCCACCCGGAAGAACGTTCTCATCGAGAAGGGCGTGCTTAAGGGATACCTCTCGGACAAGCTATCCTCGCGGCTGCTGGGCACCGGGACCACCGGCAACGGCCGCCGCGAGAATTATCAGAACATCCCCATGCCGCGCATGACCAACACCTACATGCTGGCGGGCGAAAGCGATCCGGAAGACATCATTCGCTCCGTTCCGCGCGGGCTGTACTGCGCCAACTTCGGGGGCGGGCAGGTGGATATCACCAGCGGCAACTTCGTTTTTTCGGCCTCGGAAAGCTACCTCATCGAGGACGGCCACATCACGCGCCCGGTACGCGGCGCGACGCTGATCGGCAACGGTCCGGAGGCGCTGAAGTACGTCAGCATGGTGGGGCATGATCTGAAGCTGGACGAAGGCGTCGGGATCTGCGGCAAAGAGGGGCAGAGCGTGCCTGTGGGCGTGGGCATCCCGACCATCAAAGTTGATCGCATGACAGTCGGCGGCACGGCCCGATGATCGACGTTGAACTGGCCCAGCGCGCGGTCCGGCTGGCGCTGGACGGCGGCGCTTCCGATGCCGAATGCACGCTATCGGAAGGCGACGAATTCTCGGCGCAGGTGCGTATGCGGTCGCTGGAAAGCCTGCAGGATTCCGCCAGCCGCGGCGCGGGAATACGCGTGCTGGCGGGCCGGCGCTCCGGGTCGGCATACACTTCCGATCTGTCAACCGACGGCATCGGGCACATGGTCCGGTCGGCGCTCGAAATCGCGGCCATCACCGGCGACGATCCGCACGCGGGCCTGCCTGAACCGGGTGAGCTGGGCTCCCTGGCGGGCGATCTCGATTTGTATTCCGACGACGTCGCGGGCGTGACGACGGACCGCCGCATCGAGCTGGCGACCGAAGCCGAGGCGGCCGGGTTCGCACAGGATTCGCGGATCGTGAATTCCGAAGGCGCGGGCTTCGATGCGTGGGCCGGTGTGCATGTGTTCGCCAACTCGCGCGGATTCGCCGGATGCTATCGCCGCAGCCACTGCTCGCTGCGTGCGACGCTGGTGGCCCGCGAAGGCGAATCCATGGAGCGCGATTACTGGTATTCGGCCGAACGCAGCTTCGCAAGGCTGGAGGCGCCCGCGGACGTGGGCCGGAAGGCCGCCGAACGCACACTGCGGCGTCTGGGATCGCGCAAGGTGAAGACCCAGACCGTTCCCGTGGTGTTCGATCCGCAGATAGCGCGCAGCCTGCTGGGACATCTGGTGGAGGCGGTGAATGGCGATTCCATCTGGCGCAAAGCGTCGTTTCTAGCCGGCCGCCTGGGTGAGCGCATCGCCCCTGAACACGTCACCATCGTGGATGACGGCACTCTGCCTGGCTTGTTCGGAACGCAGCCTTTCGATGACGAAGGCGTGCCCACCCGCCGCACCGTGGTGGTGGAACGCGGCATTCTTCGCAGCTATCTGCTCAATACTTACACCGCGCGGCGGCTCGGATTGCGCACCACCGGAAACGCCAGCCGCGGGCTCACCGGAAGCCCGCATGTGGGGCAGGGGAACTTCTTTATCGAGGCCGGCGAGCGCACTCCGGATGAGATTGTGCGCGGGATTCGACAGGGTCTCTACGTCACCGAGCTGATCGGATCCGGCGTCAATGTGGTCACGGGCGACTATTCGCGCGGCGCGGCCGGGGTGTGGATTGAGAACGGCGAGTTCGCGTATCCTGTATCGGAGATCACCATTGCCGCGAATCTTGGACAGATGCTGCTGGATCTGGAAACGGTGGGCTCCGACCTCGAGTTCCGCTCCTCCATCGCGGCGCCGACCATGGTGATCCGGGAGATGACTATCAGTGGCCTGTGAACCGCGCGCCTCGGCAAGCGTTCTCATACTCGCGACGCTCTGCCTGTGCGCTTGCCATCCCCAACGAACCGAGACGCCGCCTTCCGCCGAAGCCAAATCCTACGTCCGCAATCTCGCGCTGACCGAAGTCGGCATGAAGGCCACGGAGAATTACGCCGGTCAGATTCTCACCGAGATCGTGGGTACAGTCACCAACAAAGGCGATAAAACCGTAAACGTAGCCGAGGTCTTGTGCGTATTCTACGACCCTTCCGGCCAAGCGATCTTTCGCGAACGCGCGCCGCTGGTGAAGAAGCCGCTGAAGCCCGGTGAAGCGCGCGGGTTCCGATTGCCGTTTGACGCGATCCCGGCTAGCTGGAACAACCAGATGCCGCAGCTGGTGATTGCGCGCATCGAGTTCATCTGAGATGGCCCGCATCCTGTTGGTGGATGACGATGCCGGCCAGCTGGAGATTCGCCGCCTGATCCTGGAGCAATCCGGCTATGAAGTAGTCACCGCGGGCAGCCGCGATGAAGCGCTGGAGCGCGTGGAGGGCTGCGGCATTGTTGTCACCGATTTGCTGCTGCCCAGCGCCGCGGACGGCGAAGCGTTAATCGGCGAGCTGCATGGCAAGGCTCGCATCATCGTGCTCTCCGGCGCCAGCATCCCCGCGTCCGTGAAGGCCGACGAGCGGCTCGCCAAACCGTGCCCCTCGCGGCGATTGCTGGACGCGGTGGCGCGGCTCGCGCTGCTGCTGTTGTGCGTGTTCGCGCTGCGCGCCGAGACATTTTCCATCGCGAAGCCGGCTGAAATGGTAGCGGAACTGGATATGCGCGCCCCCGGCAAGAACTGGGCGAAGGAAGGCAGCGAGAGCGCGCTGGCTACGCTGGTGCTGGACGGCAAACCGCAGCAGAACGTGATGCTCTACGCGGGCGCGGATCGATTCACGTATTCGATTTTCCTGGGACGCCTGGATGCAGGCGAACATCAGCTCAAGGTGGAAGGCGGCGGTGTCGAACTGTTGGCCGCACGCTTCCAGGAAGATGCTTCCGAAGCAGTTGCGCACGCGCCGGTGCTCTACGCGCGTCCGAACACAGTGGGACACTTCACCGATATTCCGTTGATCGTGTACTGCGAGCGTCTCCAGGAAGCCGGCCGGCCCATCCTGCAATACACGGTGATTTATTCCAACGAAGACGCGGGCACATCCACGCGCGCACTGATGGCTCGCTGGGGGCGCACCACCGATATCGAATGGGTTTACAAAGTTTTCCTGGGACCCGGAGGCGATACGCACGCTACCATCCAGGCCGCGGAGCACAAGGAAATCGAGTTCAGCGGCCGGCGCGAGGCCCGGCATCCGGTGCTGATCACGTGGACCGACAACAACAACGTCGCCGACAACGCGACCTCGGCCGTGCGTTACCAGATCCGGCCGATCATGGCGGATTTGAGCAGCCATTCCCGCGAAGAAGTGATGGATCGCCTCCCGTTCAGCTACCGAATCATGGCCGATGAACTGAAGCGCGAGCACAAGCTGCGTCCCTGGAACACCGTCAACGAACAGGCCGTCAGCGATCCGCGCAATTACATCTACTTTGAGCTGCAAATCACGAATCGCGATTCCGGTCTGGCCACGCTGGTGCGCCTGCGCGGATCGGACCGCTGGTACAAGTCGCATCTGGGCCATACCCGCTACGCCATCGAGCGCGATGGCTGGGTTCGCACGACGGTGGAGCTGCCGCCGGGCACAGCGGCCTCAGACATCGCCGAGATCGGATTCGAGTGCCTCACGATAGAGAAGAAGGTCGCCGGCAGTTGCCAGGTGCAACGGGTGAGGAAGGCATTTTTCCTCGATCGCGAGTACCGGCCCGGGCCAAGCGTCTGGAACGCCGCCGAGCCGCGGGAGATCCCCAGCGGCCAAATATGGACCTCGTCGTTAAGGTAGTACCTAAGAGCGCGAAGACGGAACTTGCGGGCGTCCTGCCGGACGGAACCTGGAAGATCAAGGTGGCCGCCGCCCCGGACAAAGGCAGAGCCAATCGCGCGTTATGCGAGTTCCTGGCACAGCACTTGGGAGTACCGATTTGCAGCATTCGTATTGTGTCGGGTGGACGGTCGCGCTTGAAACGTGTTCGGATCGACGGGTGAACCTGGCGTTTTGCTGAGCGAGTTGCGGCGCTGGGAGAAAGAAGAAGCCGGCCGGGGGGGCCGGCTGCGGGCCGGGGGGCCCGCCCTCCGTAAACGGCGCCGTTACCAGCGCCGGTGGCCGAACCGGCCGCCGATCACGATGCCCACCCGCGGACCGTAAGCATACGGGTAAGGGTATGCGTAGGGATACGGCGAGTAGTCGTAAGCATAGTACGGATCGGCATAGTAACCGCCGTAGTATGCGGGCCCGTAGAAGCCGACTCCGTATCCACCTCGATAATAACCGCCACTACGATAGCCGTAGCCGCCGCCGCGGTAGCCATATCCCCCGCGATAGCCGTAGCCGCCGCCGCTGTAACTTCGGCCGCTGGAGTAACCGCGGCCCGAGTAGCTGCGTCCGCCACTATAGCCGCGTCCGCCACTATTGCCGCGGTTCTGGGCGAAAGCCGCTACCGTAAAGGTCAAAAAGGCCAACATCAGAATCAATTTGCGCATGTATAAAGTAACCCCAGCGTCGTTACGTTGCACGCTTATAACCACGGCCTAACTCGCTGAAAAATCGTTGGCCGCAACCGGCGCGCTGGCTTTTTTCCACCGCCGCCTGGTGGTTTTCGGCCAGGGCCGTGGTGCGATAATGGCAGACGATGCGCACCCTCTTGCTGCCCCTCGTCTGCCTGACCTGCCTCTTCGCCCAGGACCCGAAACCGGATGCGAAATCCGATAAGAAGCCCAGCCTGCCGTTACAGACCACTCGCAAGATCGAGTTCAACACCGACGAAGGCACGTGGCTTTCCATCGACGTGTCACACGACGGCAAGACCATCCTCTTCGATCTGCTTGGCGATCTTTACACGCTGCCGATTGAAGGCGGCGAAGCGCGGCGCATTACGTCGGGGCTGGCCTTCGATAGTCAGGCCGTGTACTCGCCGGACAGCTCTCACATCGCGTTCACCACGGATCGCGACGGCAGCGAGAACCTGTGGATCGCCAAGGCCGACGGCAGCGAGCCGCGCCAGCTCAGCAAAGACAAGCAGGGCGAGTTTCTCTCTCCCGCCTGGACCCCTGACGGCGAATACATCCTGGTGGCGCGCTCCTCGCAAGGCACGGGCGCGCACGAGATCTGGATGTACAGCATCCACGGCGGCGCCGGCGTGCAGGTCACCAAGTCCAAGCCGACGCCCACCACACCGCGCGACCAGCAGTTGAACTTTTCCAGCCCCATCGCATCGCCCGACGGCAAGTACTTTTACTACGCGCGCCGGACGCGCAGTTTCAGCTACAACGTGACATTTCCGCTGTGGCAGATCGTACGGCGTGACCGCATCACGGGCGACGAAGACGTAATCACCGAATCCGCCGGCAGCGCGTTCCGGCCGCTGCTCTCGCCGGACGGCAAGAAGCTGGTCTATGGCACGCGTTTCGATACTCAGACGGGACTGCGCATCCGCGATCTCGCCACCGGCGACGAGCACTGGTTGAAATATCCGATAACGCGAGACGACCAGGAATCGCGCGCCACTCGCGACGTGCTTCCTAATTACGCCTTTACGCCCGACGGCAAGGACGTGGTCTTGTGCCTGGGAGGCAAGATCCAGCGCTTGCAGGTGGCAACGTCGGAAACCCGGCCGGTTCCCTTCACCGCGCATGTCGCTCTCGATCTTGGTCCCAAGCTCGAGTTCGAGTCCCAAGTAGACCAGGGTCCGGTGCACGCACGGCTGATTCAGGAACCCGCGGAGTCGCCCGACGGCAAGCAGCTCGTGTTCTCCTCGCTCACGCATCTGTACACTATGGATCTGCCCGGCGGCAAGCCCAGCCGGGTCACCTCCACCGATACGCGCGAGTTTCAGCCGGCATGGTCGCCCGACGGTAAGTGGATCGCGTATGTAACCTGGACCGAATCCGGCGGCCACATCTGGAAGCTGCGCGCAGGCGGCCAGTCGCAGCCGCAACAGGTGACTACCGTTCCAGGATATTATCAGGAACCCGTCTGGACCAACGACGGATCGCGCATCGTGGCCTTGCGCGGGGCCACGCATTCGAGGACCGATGCCATCGGCGGCGATGGCAATCTCCCTCTCGATCTGGTCTGGGTGGCGCAGGAAGGCGGCGAGCCCAACCTTATTGTTCCCGGCCGCCGCGGCATGGGCCGCCCGCATTTCACAAAGGACAATGACCGCGTCTACGTTTACTCCCGCGATGGCCTGCAGTCCTTCCGCTTTGACGGCACGGATCGACGGACGCACTTGAAAGTCACCGGCAAGAACCTCAGCGATGCGCCCGAACCCCCGCGCGCGGAGGATGTTCGCTTGAGCCCGGACGGCACCAAAGCCCTGGCGGTGGTCAACCACCAGCTCTTCATTCTGGAAGTACCGACGCCCGGCGGAGAAGCGCCTACGGTGAACGTCAGTTCGCCCTCGGTGCCGGTGAAGAAGCTCACCGATGTGGGCGCGGACAGCTTCGGCTGGGCGGACGGCGGCAAGACCATCGCGTGGTCGCTGGGATCGTCATTCTTCCGGCAGTCGCTCTCCAGTGTCGTTTTCGAATCGGAAAAGCCCTACGAAGGCAGCGCGGCCGAGAAGAAGCCCGCGCCCGCCGACAAGAAGCCGCTCTATTCCGAGATTGCAGTAGATATCGAGCGCCCCAGGCACAATACAGAAGGCGTGGTAGTGCTGCGCGGCGCGCGCGTGATCACCATGCGCGCCGATGAAGTGATCCCGGACGCGGACATTGTGGTCACCGGCAATCGCATCACTTCGGTGGGCAAGCGCGGCGCCGCATCCATTCCCGCAGGCGCGAAAATCATCGACGTGAAAGGCGCCACCATCATGCCCGGCATCGTCGACGTGCACGCTCACTGGACCGAAGTGGGACGCGGCGTGTTGGACCCGCAGACTTGGCCCTTCCTGGCGAATCTTGCCTACGGCGTAACTACCGGCCGCGATCCGCAGACCGGCACCAACGACATGTTCGCTTACCAGGATTTGGTGGACACCGGCGACATGCTGGGTCCGCGCGCCTTCTCCACCGGTCCTGGCATTTTCTCCAGCACCGACTTTCAGTCACTCGACG
>JAYTVY010000547.1:0-3301 GCA_043743755.1 Bryobacterales bacterium
CTTCCAACTCGGCCGTCTCCACTTCCGGGACCTCAACCGGCAGCGCACCCGCGGCAGCGGCCTCCGCGGCGTCAACTCCGGTACGGACTTCCTCGGAGCGCGACTGGGCTTTAAGCAGACGGCTGAGCGCAAGCCGATTGTATTCTTCTTGATAGCTCTGTTTGTGAGAATCGGAACAAAACTCCCCATTGCCCCGGAGACGCGTCAGGAGCGCGAGTTCCTTTCCGCAATACAGGCATCTCATACGCCCTTAATCGGCTATTCATGCGGAGAGGTGAAGATGGCGCGCGCGGCTTTCCATCGGGTAAAGCGCTTATCCGTACGTTCTCAGGTCCCCGGATGGCCCCAAACTAAGGCCTTCACCTCAGTTGCTCGCGGGGAACGGCCCATCCCGCGGGCTCCGAATCCGCGCCTAAGTGCACGCAGGCCGATAGCTTGCGGCAAATGCACACGCGCCGCTGTCCACCGGATTCCATGGCTGGTTCAAGGGGTCAGGTTCTACGGCGATTCGCGGCGGGCGCGCACGAAAAAATAATGTGTTTCCCGGAAGAAGTCCTAAAGTTGCAGTCTTACCTGACGATCATAAGTCCAGGTTGCGGATGTCCGCATCTGGCCCGACGAAATTGTGACGAATTGATTAGGAGAGGTCATGGCGAAACACGAAGCATTGAAGACTCATTTGGAAACGCTGCGCAACTCCATTCCCGAACTGCGCGGTGTGTTGCTGGCTTCCAGCGAGGGGCTGCCCGTGGCGCACTCCTTGTCTAATGGCGCGGATCCGAACCGCATTGCGGCCATGGCCGCGGCGGCTTCCGGCCTGGGACGGCGCATCAGCGAGAGCATGGCGACGGGCGGTCTGCTCGAAGTCAGCATTCGCGGCGAAGACGGCATTCTGTTTGTCTATTCGGCCGGCCCCAAGGCCGTATTGTGCGTCATGGGCCCCATGAGCGCCAACGCCGGCTTGATTCACCTGGAAGCGCGCAATACCGCGAAAGACATCGGCGAACTGTTTTAGTTCGCGCACCGGCGCCGCTCGAACCACTCCGTAACGCGCCGCTCGAACTCCACGGGATTCGCGCCGTAAGCTCCGGTATGCATCACGCCCTCAGGCTCCCATAACTCGATTCCGGGCCGCACCCGGCTCAGTTCGCGGGAATGCCAAGGCAGGATATTCGTATCCGCGGTGCCATGAATCAACAGAACCGGAACCCGGGAGGCCGCCACCGCATCGCGCGGCGAAGCACTCCACAAGTTCAATCCATATCGCACCCGCGCGTACAGAAACGCGGGCTCCACGACAGGCCATAGCGTCAATCTGGCTGCGACTCCGTGGATGTGGAAGGGTCCGCCCAGACGGCCATACGCCACCGCGTGGAAACTGGAATATGGGCACTCCGCCACCACCGCCTGGAGGCGCGATTCGCCTTTCAGCGACGACAGCAGAACCGCGGCGCCCAGCGATTCGCCGATTCCGAACAGCCGCGTGATTCCCGGCCGTCCCGCGAGCCAGTCCGACCAGCGCCTTACATCCCCAGCTTCCAGCAAACCGTAAGTGACCAGATCTCCTCCGCTGGTTCCGTGGCCCCGCCCATCCGGCGCCAGCACCGTGTATCCGCGGCTGAGCAGAAACCGCGCTGGCCCGAGCGCGCCGCGCCAAGTGTCGGCGACGCCATGCAGCAGAATGACCGCCGCTCCGTTCGGTTGCGGCGGCTGAAACAGCCAGGCACGCAAGGCAGCGCCGTCGGCCGCCCGGATACTCACTTCGTTCGCGCCGGGCTGCCGGCCCGCCGGGCTGCGCGCATACGGGTCAATGTGAAGCGCGTTTTCCGCCAGGGTTACATCGACGAAGAGCAGCGCGGCGAGCGCGGCGCACAACAGACCAGCTGAGATTGCACGCTTGTTCATGCCATGTTTAACGCGCAAACAGCGGCACGGGTTCAAGCTATTGACTGCGCAAACGAGGCTTCACTCTTCCCGGCGTAACCCCGAGCAAGCGTTTGAACCAGCGGGTGAGGTGGGACTGGTCCACGAAACCCGCTTCCGATGCGGCTTCGGCGATTGATTTTCCGCCCAGGATCATTTCGCGGGCGCGTCCCACGCGGAGCTGGTTGAGGAAGGCGTGCGGCGTGAGTCCGAACTGGCGCTGGAAGCTCCGCAGGAAATGGAACAGGCTCAGATCCGCCACCTTGGCCAGCTCGGCCACGGTCACGTTGCGATCACAGGCCGACTCCAGATAATCGCGGGCACGGCGCAGCGCGGCCACGGAAGGCAGCGGCAAGGGAGCTTCGCGGCGGCAATCCGAGTAACGCCCGGCGAGCTGTCTCAAGACGCGGATCAAACGCTCCTGGCCGTGCAGCACTTCGGCCGGCGATTCGAGCAGCCGGTGGGCCGCCAGGAATTCGAGCGCGAGCGTGGAATCATGAATCACGGGTTCGCGGAAATACGGCACGCCGTCCCCCTCCGCCAGCTCGCAAAGCAGCGGCGGCTCCGGGTAAGCGGCGCGATATGTCCAGGCGGAAGATCCCGCCGAATAGCCCGTATGAATCTCGCCTGGGTGAATCACCACCAGCGACCCAGGACCGGCAAAGTGCAAGCCCTCGCGATACGCGTTGCCGCTGACCCCGGTTTCCGTTACTGCGACTACGAAATGCTCATGGCTGTGCTTTGGAAACGGAGTGGCTGGAGAAGCCGCGATCAGCGTCAGTGAATCGAGGCCAGGCCTCCACATCCTGGATTGAGTCTGTCCCTGCATACAACTCCCACCTTGGGTCCATGGTGCGGGCAATCGAATCCCGCGCCAAGGTCTTTGGGACGGAGGCGCGTGGCGGGGGGGCGTCAGAGCGCCTGGGTGGGGTGAAACGGGAGCCGCGCCGGACGCCGGAGCAGGCAGTTTTCTACAAGCAGTTCCATACAATACTCAGCGGACAAATAGAGCTAATCCGCACTCAACGAAATGGGGTCCCTTTCTTCAAGAAAGGCGCAGCCGCTCACAGAGCCGTGTCCGGAATTCGTCCGGTCATCCCAGCGAGAGTAAGAGAAACATTTTCAGGGGGGACATATATGTCCAAGAGCCTAATGATTCCGTTGCTGGCGCTCTGCGCGGCGGCGAACCTGTTAATAGCCCAGACCGACGCGCTGCGTCATTGCCTGGCCGACCGACTGGGCGTCGAGGTCGCGCCCGGTGACGCGAGGGGCGCTTGTGAAGGAAGTTCCGAAGAGCAGGTAATTGACCATGGAATCTTCATCGCCGCGCAGGATGCGGGCGCGGATTTCGCGGTCATGCCGGCGGATCCAAATTGGG
>JAYTVY010000548.1:0-4064 GCA_043743755.1 Bryobacterales bacterium
GAATGTAATCCGTTTCCCGATGGCGTCTTCCTGACCCCAATAGCGCCGCGCCAGCACGCGGTTCACAACCACCGCGCCGGGACTCTTTTCGTTGTCGGAATCCTCAAAGACGCGGCCGCGGATCAGTGGAATACCGAGAGTCTTGAAGTAGTCCGCGCCGGCGATTCGGATGGTTGCGCGGGGGCGAACTTCGCCGTCGCGCTCGGGCCGGCCTTCCACGGTGAACCCGCGCGCCCACTGTCGATTCATGGTCTCCGGATTCAGCGGGAAGTTTGAAGATACCGCCGCCGACAGGACGCCGGGTTGCGAGCGCACTTTGTCGAGCAACCGGCGGGATACGTCACGGAATTGCGCGGGCTCGCGATACTTTGACCAGTTCAAGTCAATTTCCAGGGCCAGCACGCGCTGTGGAACGAAACCTGGGTCTACGTGCTGGAGCCGGCTGAAGCTGCGCAGCATCAGACCCGCCCCGATCAACAGCACGAAGGAAAACGCCACTTGGCAGACGATCAGGACATTGCGCGCGCGTCGGCGCCGAAGGCCGAGAGAGGAATGCGACGAGCCTTCCTTCAAACCGGAGGCCAGATCGCCACGAGAGTACAGGGCGGACATGGAACCGAAGACCATGCTGGTCAAAAATGCCACAGCCAGGGCAAACAGCAGCATGGACGAGTCCACTTGGATTTCGCGGGCGCGCGGGGTGAGGCGGGCGGAGAAATCCACCAGCAGTTTCAAGCTCTGCGATGCGAACAGGACCCCCAGTCCAGCAGCCAGCAGCGACAGGATGAGACTCTCAGTCATCAATTGGCGCAGCAAGCGGCCTTTGCCGGCCCCCAGCGCCGACCGCACCACAAGTTCGCGCTCGCGTCCGGACATTCGCGAAAGCGTGAGATTGGCAACGTTGGCGCAGGCGATCAGCAACACACATGCGGCCGCGCCCAGCAGTAAAAGCAGCATCGGCCTTGCGCCGTGAGTCAACTCCTCGCGCAGCGACTCCGTCGTGGCGGTGTACCCCATGGCGTTGGTGTAGGATGCCGGATAGTCATGCTCCAGCCGGGATGCGATTAACGCCAGGTCCGCCTTGGTCCGATCCACCGAAACATTCGGTTTCATCCGTCCAAATACGTTCATCATCCGGGCATCGCGATTCTCGATCATGCGCGCGCTTGAACGGGAGGGACACGCCGTGGTGGGCATGTAAACGTCGTTCTCGTTGGGATATTGCGGAACCTGCGGCAAGACGCCAATCACGGTATGAAGGCGGTCATTCATCTCGAAGGTTTTGCCCACGATCCGGGGATCGCCGCCCTCGTGCTGTTTCCAGTATTCGTAACTGAGCAACAGGACCGCGGGCGCGCCTGGCAGATCGTCCGCGGGCAAAAAATCGCGGCCGAGAATGGGCCGCACTCCAAACATCCCGAAGAATCCGGATGAGACCACGCCGGCCCGGACGCGAGTGGCTCCATCCTTGGAGAGCAGCGTGAACTGCATGCTGTGATACTCCTCGACGCCGCTCAAGGATCCGCTTTGCCGCCGGTAGTCGTTAATTTCCTTCACCGAAAAAGCCATGTCGGCGGTACCCGATTTTTCGGCACGCTGGTGCAGCACCACCAGCTGGTCGCCTTGCTGGTAGGGCAGGGGGCGCACCAGAACGGCGTCGATGACGCTTACGATGGCCGTATTGGCGCCAATGCCGAGTGCCAGGGTGAGAACAGCGACCGTGGTAAAGCCCAGGTTCTTGCGCATCATGCGCAGAGCATAGTGAATGTCCTGGTTGAGCATCGAAAGATGCTCGCGCGGCGCCGTGGTGAAGATGCCGGCAATGGTTTCCCACCACAGGCGCAGCAATCCGATGCGGCCTTCACGTTCGGCCTGGGCACGCTGCTCGCGAAAGGTCTGTTCCATTTCCGAACCGAAATCGCCGCGAAAATCGAATGGGAAGAAGCGCAGCAGAGCGGCGTAGAATTTGTCGGAGCGCGAGGGTGGGCGTGAGTTCATGGGAGTTCCGTTACGCCGGTTTGAATCCCGTTAGCAGGTGCTTTTGCCGGGCGGTGATTGTCAGCCGCTCCAGCCGCTCGGCTTCCGCCACGGCTACTTGACGGCCGAGCGTCGTCAAACGGTAGTAGCGGCGGCGCTGATCGTCGTCTTCGGCCGGAGGTCGATAGCGCGACTCCTCGAGTATGCCTTCCTTCAGAAGTCTTTTGATCATGGCGTAGAGGGTCCCGGTGCTCAACCGAACATCGCCGCCGGTTTGATCTTCCACTTCCTTGAGGATCGCGTACCCATGTTTCTCGTCATCCCCGAGGGCCAGCAGGATTTGAAACATGGCGGGCGTGAGGGAGGTCATAAGCTGCTCCGTCTCATTGGATCAACTATAGTTCAATACGCCATAGTTGTCAAGGCTATTCGTGACTACTGATAACACATATTATGTCTACTCGCGCACTATACAGGTGATTGAGGTCTTCCTCCGTCCAGCGCGCTTCCTTCTCAATCACGCTTTATGTTTTGGGCGAGAACGTAGAGGCCGTCCGGGCGGTAATAGATGATGATTTCGCGAGCGCTCAGTTTGCGCAAGCGCGCATAGTTGAGGCCCATGGATCAGACATTGACTGTGACACGGGGCTCCACCGTCACCTGCACGTCCTGGGTGTTTTCCTCTGGGAGCGATTCGCCGTGCTCGATCATGCTATCGACGACCAACTGGACCACTTCATCGATATGCTTGAGGGCCACTTCGCGCGTATTTCCCCATGTAGAAGCACCCTGGGCTTCCAAAGCCGGGCAATAGGCATGCCAGCGCTGTTCGTCCGGCTCAACAATAACTTTGTAGGTGTAGGTTCTCATGGTGAGCAATACATTTTGAAACGTGAGTTCACTTTCAGTATAAGCACACCGGCTTGACTCAAAAAAGATGGCCCGAGTCCATGATCGAACTCGGGCCTAAGGGAAGAAATCAAACCAGACTACAAGGAGAACTTTGAAATCAGCGGCGATGGTCGCCGTGGCCGCCGGATCCGGATGAGTGGCCACCCCCGCCACCTCCGCCTCCGCGATTTCCACCACCACCGCCGCCGCTGGGGCGCGAGTTACCGCCGCCGCCCCCACCGCCACTGTAGCTGCGGGGCGCACTTTGGGGCGCACTCTGGGGAGCGCGATAGCTGCCGCCACCGCCGTAGTTTTGCGGGGCCCGGTATCCGCCATGGCCGCCAGAATTTTGGGGTGCGCGATAAGCGCCGCCGTTGTTTTGAGGCGAACTGTAATTTCGCGGCGCCGTGTATCCGGCGCTGCCGCTGCCGTTCCGAACGATGGGCGGGCTGATTCGCACCGACTGCGCACTGCCGCCGTTGCCGCGATAACCGCTGCCGGCCGGCGCTTCATAACGCGGAGCCGAGGTCTGCGGGCGATTCACACTGCCTCCGTTAGCCGCCGGCTGCGAGCCGTTGAAGCGCCGCCAGCCGCCGTCGGAGCTGAAGCGGCCCGAGGGTGCGGGCTGACGATTCACCGTGGAACCGAATCCGCGCCCAGCCTGCGCATTCGCGCCGGCGCCGGAAGGCTGGCCGTTGTGGATTGGCTCGCCGAAACGACGCCACCCATGATCGCCGGACGAGACGTTAGCGTTTCCGCGCTGGGCGAAATTGCCGGTGGGCGAGTTCCCCGCCCCGAAACGGCTGCCGCCGGCCTGCGGAAACCTGCCGGGATTCACGGTGCGATTCGTAAAATGCATACTGGACCGGTCCGGGTTTACCGGAAGCGCTCCCCGCACCATGCCGGTCTGTCCCAGCTGGCTGGCATGCACGCCCACGAACTGACCGGTATGGCGGCCGAACTGGCCCGCACCGACACCGGTGATTCCGTTATAACGGGCGTTCCGGTATACGTTCGTGATATTGAAGTTGTTGACGATGCCGCGATTGTAGAATCCGGCGCGCCGCCCCCACCAGGGATAGAACGGCTCACGAGGACCGAGGGGAACCCAGCCTACATTGCCGAATCCAAATCCGAAACCGGAGTGGCCGCCGAATCCAAAAAATGCCACCAAGGCCGGCGACCAGTAGTGGTGA
>JAYTVY010000549.1:0-2202 GCA_043743755.1 Bryobacterales bacterium
CCTTCAAAATGCACCGATCCATCACCACCGTCAACCCCGCCTCCCGTGCCCGCGCCGCCGCACCCTCATGCACTACGCCCTCTTGCATCCAAACCGCTCCCGCGCCAATCCGTATCGCCGATTCCACCACTTCCGGCACAAACTCGGACCTGCGAAATACGTCCACGATGTCCACGTGCTCGGGCACTTCTTCAAGAGTCGCGTAGGCCTTCTCGCCCAGCACTTCGGTCTCATTCGGATTCACCGGAATAATCCGGTATCCAGCGCGCTGCATGTACTCCGCCACCCCGTAGCACGGGCGCGACCGCTTGCTCGATAGTCCCACCACGGCGATAGTCTTGCTGGCGCGCAGCAGCTCGGAAATAGTAGCCATGCGTTACTCCTCGGGGATCTTCAGCAGCTTGCGAAAGCGCCGGATCTCGGTTTCAGTCAGCGGGCGGAACTTGCCGGGGCGCAGCGGCCCGATATCCAGAAACGCGATGCGAGTGCGCTTCAGTTTCTCCACCAGTCTCCCCAGCGATTTGAACATGATGCGAATCTGATTCTGGCGGCCTTCGATCAGCCGCACCTCGTACCAGGGATTCGCGGCGCGCTTCACCATTTTCAGACCCGCCGGCGCCGTGCGATGCCCACCGATCGGCAGCCCCGCTCGAAATCGCTCCTCCTGCTCCGTGGTCAGCGGACCGTTCACCTTCGCGAGATAGGTCTTCTCCACGTGATACGCCGCCGATGTAATACGATTGGCGAACTCGCCGTCATTGGTCAGCAGCAGCAAGCCTTCGGTGTGATAATCCAGGCGTCCCACCGGATAAATCCGCGCTTTCACGCCCCGCACCAGATCCATCACCGTGGGCCGCCGCTCTGGATCGCTCACCGTGGTCACCGTGCCGTCGGGTTTATTCAAGACGATATAGACCGGTTTCTCAACCGCGCGCAGATATCGTCCGTTCACCTTGATGTGATCGCGGCTGAGATCCGCCTTGGTTCCCAGTTCGGTGACGATGGAGCCGTTCACCATCACTTGCCCGTCCACGATCATCTGCTCGGCCTTGCGCCGGCTGGCGATGCCGGCATGCGCAAGCAGTTTTTGCAGCCGCTCCTCGGGCATTATTCTTGGCCCTGCGCGGCCCGCGGTTCCGGATCCTCGCCCGGACTCGGGTCGCTCGGTTGATCCGGCTCAGGCGGCGGTTCGGGATCGGAATCCTCCACGGCGAAGCGCGCCAACTCCTCGAATTCCTTCAGCGTCGGCAGCTCGTTCAGATCCTTCAGCCCGAACTGGATCAGGAATTCCTTAGTGGTCTTGTACAGGATCGGCTTCCCCACCACGTTCTTCCGGCCCGATGTCGAGATCAGCTTGCGGTCCAGCAGCGTCTTCAGCACTCCCACGCCCTGCACCCCGCGAATCTCCAGGATCTCCGGCGCCGTCACTGGCTGCTTGTACGCGATCACCGACAGTGTCTCCAGCGCCGCCAGCGATAGCTTCAGCGCCGGCTTCAGATTCTTCACGAACTGCCGCAGCGCCTCATGATGCTCCGGCTTAGTGGCCATCTTGTAGCCGCCCGCCACTTCGCGAATCGTCAGGCCGTGTTCGGGCTTCGAATACTCGGCGGCCAGTTCCTCCAGCGCCGCGGCCACCCGCTCCTTCGGCTGCCCGATCGCCGCCGCGATCTGTTCCGGCGTCAGGGGATCATCGGTCAGGTAGATCGCGGCTTCCAGGATCGCTTTCAATCCCGCGCCCAGGTCCGTTTGCGGCTGATCCCCGGCGCCAAAAAGCTCAGCCAGCTCTTCGCTGGAGGCGTTTACTTCTGTCTGTTCCATCTATTCTGCGTATTCCCGTTCTATGTTGGTGAGCGATTCGCTCTCTTCCAGCGCCGCTTCGAAACCTTGGCGCTTCTTCAATCCAATGTCGCCGAAAGCGTCTTTCTGGGTCAAGACAATGGCCTGCAGTTTCACCAGCTCGAGAATAGCCAGAAACAGGCAGATCATGGCCCGGCGGCTGCGCTGTTTCTCGAACAGCTCGGTGGCCGAGACGGGATCGGAAGAAGTGCTCCCCTTCAGAACGCTCTTCAGGTACCGGATCATGTCCGGCACGCTGACGTCCTCATTGCCCACTTCATACAGAGGACGATTCTTGGCGCGCTCGATCACGGACTGAAAAGTCTTCACCAGATCGAACAGCGTCACCGCCAGCCCGGGTTGATC
>JAYTVY010000550.1:0-5636 GCA_043743755.1 Bryobacterales bacterium
GGCGACGCATTTCGCCGCCGTTCACGATTTGAAGCTCGAGCTTCGGCGCAAGAATCTCCACACCGTCTGCGAATCCGCGCGCTGCCCCAACCTGCATGAGTGCTTCAACCGCGGCGCAGCCACCTTCATGATCCTGGGCAATCTTTGTACGCGCGGCTGCGGCTTCTGCTCCGTGCCCAAGGGATCGCCGCGCAAACGCGAGTTCTCGCTGGACCCTAGCGAACCGGAAAATGTCGCCCGCATGGCCGCCGGCATGGGTCTGCGCTACGTGGTGATCACCTCCGTCAATCGCGACGATCTTGAGGACGGCGGGTCCCGCCACTTCGCAGAAACCGTGCGCGCCGTGCGCCGGGAGCTGCCTGAAACGCGCGTGGAAGTGCTCACGCCGGATTTCCGCGGCGATCTGGACGCGGTGGCCCGCGTACTGGATGCCGGCCCGCACGTGTTCAATCACAACATGGAAACCATCGCGCGGTTGTACCGGCGGGTGCGGCCCCAGGCCAGCTATCGGCAATCGCTGGACGTGCTCTGCTTCGCTCGCCGTTATCGCGCGGAAACGCTCACGAAATCTGGATTGATGGCCGGCCTCGGCGAGCGGCCGGAAGAAGTGGAAGAGCTCCTGCGCGATCTGCGCGAACAGAGCGTGGACGTCGCCACCATCGGACAATACTTGCAGCCAACGCGCCGCAATCTTTCGGTGGCCGAGTACGTTCGTCCGGAGCAATTTGACGCATATCGCGATTTCGGGTTGTCCATCGGCTTCAGAATGGTCTTCAGCGGGCCGCTGGTCCGCAGCTCGTATATGGCGGACCGGGTGAATGAGGAAGCTGCCCGGCGCCCCGCTTGATTTCCTGCTGGCTGCGCTGAGCGCGGCGCTGCTGATCGTTATTTTTCCCGGTTTTGGCTTCACCTTCCTGGCGCCATTCGCGCTGGTCCCGCTGTTGATCGCGCTGGGACGCGAACCGCGGCCCTGGCGCCGCTTCCTGCTCGGCTACACCACTGGCGTCCTCTACTGGTTCGGCGTGTGCATGTGGATTCAGTTCGTGCTGGAAGTACACGGGGGCATGGGGCGCTGGGGCGGCTGGGCGGTGTTTGTATTGTTCTGTCTCGCGAAGGCCGTGCATCTGGGAGTCTTCGCAATGCTGGCCGCCATCGTATTGCGATGCTGGTACGCCATACCCGTGGTGGCTGCGATATGGGTAGCCATCGAGCGCACGCACGGACCGCTGGGCTTCGCATGGCTCGCGCTGGGCAATGCCGGGATCGACATGGCTCTGCCAATGCGACTGGCTCCCTGGATCGGCGTCTACGGGCTGTCGTTCCTGTTTTCGTTGTTGAGCGCCGCCACGGCCATCGTGATTCTGCGGCGGGGCCGCAAGCAACTGCTGTGGCTTGCGCTGGTGCCGGCGCTGTTCTTGCTTCCCGAGCTTCCAGTTCCCGACGAACCCAGCGAAACCGCGGTGTTAGTGCAGCCCAGGATTCCGGAAGAGGCGGAGTGGAGTCCGGTTACCGCGCACATGCTGCACCAACGCATTGAGCTGCTCACGTTGGAGACCGCGCTGGCGGCCAAGCCGCGACTCATCGTCTGGCCGGAAGTGCCGGGACCAATCTACTATTACCGCGACGCTCAATTGAGAGACGAGGTCGCTAACCTTGCTTTAACCACACGCGCCTGGTTTCTCTTCGGCACCGTAGCCAATACGCCGCAGGGCGGCCCGCTCAATTCGGCAGTGCTGCTGGCGCCCGACGGATCGCTGGTGGACCGCTATGACAAAATCAACCTGGTCCCCTTCGGCGAGTTTGTTCCGAAGTTCTTCGGCTTCGTCAATCGCATCACGCAAGAGGCCGGCGATTTTGTACCGGGAAATCGCATGGTGGTGTTTCCGATGGGCGCGCACAAGATTGGCTCATTCATCTGCTATGAATCCGTATTCCCGCACCAGGTGCGCGGGTTCGTGCAACAGGGCGCGGACCTGCTGGTGAACATCTCGAACGATGGCTACTTCGGACACAGCGCCGCCCGTGAGCAGCACCTTTCCATCGTGCGCATGCGCGCCGCCGAGAATCGACGCTGGATTCTGCGCGCCACCAACGACGGCGTCACGGCGTCCATTGACCCTACCGGCCGCGTCCGCCAGTCACTGCCCCTTTACGCCGAGTTAGCGCAGCGGTTCGACTATGGATACGTGAGTACCGTCACCTGGTATACGCGCCACGGCGATTGGTTCGCGTGGGGCTGCTGGATCTTCGTGGCGGCAGGATTATTCGCCTCGCAATGGCCGCATTACAAATCCGCCAAGAAGTTTGCTCAATAACGCACTAGCGTTTGGGAGTCGCAACGACGTTGGCTGGCGCTCCCGCCAGGAACCTCCGCACATTCTCGATCGCCATCTGCAAGCCCGCTTCGAGGGCCTCCGGTGTGATGCCGGCGGAATGCGGCGTCAGTACCACATTGGACAGTTTTGTGAGTGCGTGACTGGGCGGCAGCGGCTCATTCGTGAATACATCCAGACCGGCGCCTGCGATTCTTTTCGCCGCCAACGCGTCCACCAGTGCAGCTTCCTCGACAATCGCGCCGCGTGCGGTGTTTATCAGAAGCGCGCTCGGTTCCATCAAACCGAATTCGCGCGCGCCGATCATTCCCATGGTTTGTGGCGACAACCGCACGTGAATACTGACGACATCGCTCCTCCGCAGCAGGTGATCGAACTCCATCAGCTCGATTCCGAGCGCGGGATCGGGATGCATGGTCCATGCAACCACGCGCATGCCGATCGCTTGGCCTAATTCGGCGAACCGCCGCCCGATCGCGCCGAGTCCCACGATGCCCAGAGTCTTGCCGTGCAATTCGATTCCCTGCCCCCGCGGCCAGGCGCCGCCGCGAACCGCCGCGTCCTGGGCTGGGATCGCGCGCGCAGCCGCAAGCATCAGCGCCAGGGCGTGCTCCGCCACGGAAAATGCGGAAACGCCGGGTGTATTGGTGATGGTGACGTCATGCTTCGCAGCCTCGGCCAGGTCTACATTGTCCGTTCCGGTTCCCCATAACGAAACCAGCATCAAACCTGGGCACTGCTGGAACACGTCCTGAGAGAACCGCGATGACGAGCGCACATTGATCACCACCTCGGCATCGCGAATGCGTTCGATCAAGGCCGCCTCCGAGCCGGGCAGCGTGTCGAAGTATTCCAACGCGGCGAACTCGCGCAGCCGCGGGAATGCGGCGCTGGCGGCCAGAACCGGCGGCCAATCGTCGGGCACAACCACCTTCGGCAAATTCCGCAGCATGCCCGATTATGTTACCCCTATTACCTATGGACACGACGCCCGCACCGGCCTTGGCGCGTTCCATGCGCCGCTGGGACCTCGTCGCCGTCGTGGTCAACGGTGTAATTGGCGCCGGGATTTTTGGTTTGCCCGCGAAGGCGTTCAGTCTTGCCGGCGATTACAGTCTCTTCGCATTCGGACTGTGCGCGTTATGCGTCAGCGTTATCGTGCTGAGCTTCTGCGAAGTGGCCAGCCGCTTTTCAGGCAGCGGCGGCCCTTATCTATACGCGCGTGAAACTTTCGGCCCCACCGCGGGATTCACCGTGGGGTGGCTGGTGTGGATCGCGCGGATTACGTCGTTCGCCGCGAACTGCAACTTGCTTCCGGATTACCTGGATCTTTTCTTCCCGGGAGCGGCATCCGGCATTCCGCGGGTTCTAATTATCACTACGGTGGTAACGATTCTGGCCGCCGTGAATGTCACCGGTGTCCGCCAGGTGGCCAACACCAGCAACACGCTGGCTATCGGCAAGCTGCTTCCGCTGGCGGTGTTTATCCTGGCCGGTCTCTTCTTCCTCAATCCGGCGCACTTCAGTTTCGCGGTTGTGCCCGGCTACCGGCCCTTTTCGCAATCCGTGCTGCTGCTGGTGTATGCCTTCACGGGATTTGAAATGGCGGTGATTCCGGCGGGTGAGAGCCGCGACCCGCGGAAGAGTCTGCCTTCGGCGCTGATGCTGGGAATGGCCACGGTGGTGGTTTTCTACGTCCTCATCCAGGTGGTCTGCATCGGAACGCTGCCCGGACTCGCCGCATCGCATCGCCCCCTGGCGGATGCAGCGGCGCAGTTCTGGGGATTCTGGGGAGCGGCGATGATCACTGCCGGAATTGTGATTTCACTGGCGGGGAATCTGAATGTCCTGATTCTGGCGGCATCCAGAGTGATCTTCGCAATGGCCGAAGGCGGCGAGTTGCCGCGCAAGGTGGCGGCCATTAACCCGGGCTATCGCACTCCGGTTTTTTCAATCCTTGTTACAACGGCGGTTATGCTGGCGCTCACGCTGTCCGGTACTTTCATATATTTGCTCACCATCAGCACCCTTTCGCGGCTGGTGACTTACCTGGTCACTTGTATCGCGCTGCCGGTGCTTCGAAGAAGGACCGGCGCACCCCCGGCCGCGTTCCTGCTGCCGGCCGGGTCTGTAATAGCGGTTGCCGGCATGGCGCTGGCCTTGTGGCTTTTATCGAACAGCACACTGCGTGAGGCGCGCGACACGGCCATTGCCGCCGCGGCCGGCCTGGTCATTTATGGGTTGGCGCGAAGTCTGAAGTCACGTCCCGGACGTTCCCCCCACTGACGTCCAAGACGCATGAAATCGTCTCGTGTTACAGTGCGGGCATGCGAGTGGTGGCTGCGTTGTCCTTGTTCCTGGCGTATGTTCCACACGTTCTGGCTTCGGTGCGCCTCACACCTGAAACCGAGCGCGCTTTTGACCGCTACATCGAACTTACCGAACAGCGCCTTCAGCGGGATCTCAACGCCGAACATTTTCTCTGGCTCGATACGCACGCAGCGGAACGAGCTAAGGTCCGGAATGGAGAAATGCTCATTCTCCCGCGCAAAACCACCGATCAGGGGAAGGACATTCACAGTCCGGGCGGCCTGGTTCAGGATTGGTACGGCGCTATCTTCATTGCTGGAGCGACAGTTCCGCGGGTGCGGGCCGTAATGCAGGATTATCCGAATTATCAAAACATTTATCGTCCCGAGGTCACCGAATCCAGGCTGGTGAACCACAACGGTAACGACTACGATGTCTTTCTCCGGCTCTTCAAGAAACACATTCTCACGGTGGTGTTGAACTCCACTTACCGCGTGCACTATGGGGAGCTGGATGAGCACCGCATGTACATCGCATCGAAGTCCACGCGCATCGCGGAGGTCAAGGACGCCAAACACTCCAATGCCGAAGAAGAGCCGGTGGGCAATGACAACGGATTCCTCTGGAGGCTGAACTCCTACTGGCGATTTGAGGAAGCCGACGGCGGCGTGTACGCGGAGTGCGAAGCCATCTCGCTGTCGCGGGACATTCCGTTCGGGCTGGGCTGGATGATCAAGACGTTTGTCGAGCGCTTTCCGAAGGAGTCCATGGTAAACACACTGAGAGGGACCCAGAAGACCGTCCGCGGAGGCTAATAGCGGAAGCAGTTAGTGGCGTGATCGTTCACCATTCCGGTTGCCTGCATGAAGGCGTAGCAGATGGTGGATCCCACAAACTTGAAACCACGCTTCTTCAGAGCCTTGCTCATAGCGTCGGATTCGGGAGTGCTGGCTGGCACGCGGTCATGGATTCCAAGGCGTTTTGGCTTGCCGC
>JAYTVY010000551.1:0-2546 GCA_043743755.1 Bryobacterales bacterium
CGCGCCCAGGATAAGGCGATCGCCGAACTCATCCGCTACCTTTTCCAGCGCCCGGATTGCTCCGGGAACCGTCATGGTAATTTCGGCGGCGCGAATGCCGCCCGCGTAGATGGCTTGAATGGCGCGAATGGCTGAATCGGCGCTGCCCGTGCGGATCACGGGCACGATTCCCATATCCACTATGGCGGCCAGGATGGCGTCTTTCCGCAACTGTATCTACCAGCCCAGACCTTTTGTCTTGGTGCGAATGCGGCACAGATAACTGTCGGCGGTGATGTACAGCGTGGAACCGTCGCTGCCCCAATTGCAGTTGGAAGTGCGTTGGCCGGTGTCGATGCGGCCAAGATGAGTTCCGTCGGGCGCGAAGATGTGGACGCCGCCGGGGCCGGTGGCCCACAGGTTGCCGTCGCGATCGATCTTCATGCCGTCGGGCAGGCCGGGTAGCTTATCGACCAGCGCGGTAACGTCGGCGAACACGCGGCCCTTGCCCAGCGCACCGTCGGCAGCGACAGGGAAAGCCATCCAAATCGCCCGAGCGGGATCGGACTGCGAAACATACAGCGTCTTTTCATCGGGTGAGAACGCGATGCCGTTGGGACGCGCCAGTTCGCGCGTCATCAGCGTCACCACACCAGCCGGTGTCACGCGATAGACGCCGCAGAAGTCGAGCTCCCGCGTGGGATCTTCGAACTGCTTGGGAAGACCGTACGCGGGATCGGTGAAATACAGGTCGCCGTTGGATTTGAAAACGAGGTCATTGGGGCTGTTGAAGCGGCGCCCGTCGTACTTGTCGGCCAGCGTGCGCTTGCGGCCGGCGGGTCCCAGGCGCGCGATGCGGCGGTCGCCGTGCTCGCAGAGGATCAGGCGGCCCTGCTTATCCACCACCAGGCCGTTACTGCCGGGTTCGGCGCTGTACTGACCCTCGCCCGTGTAGCCGGAAGGCTTCAAGTAGACGCTGACCGGCTCGCCTTCCTTCCACTTCATCACCGAGTTGCGCGGGATATCGGAAAACAGCAAATAGCCGCCGTCCCGAATCCACACGGGACCTTCGGACCACGCGAATCCCGACGCAATCACTTCGAGCTTGGCGTCGGGGGCTAACAACGCATCCAGGCGCGGATCGTCTCGGATGATTTTTCCCATGGGGGCCTGGCCGGGCAAAAGCGCGGCCAGCAGCAGCGCGATCGCTATGCAGCGCACGGCTTAGTGTCCTTGAAGATCGAAGGTGCTGGTGCCGGGAACGCGGACTTTGAAATACGCGGCTTCCCATTCCGAGTGATACGGGGCGGCGGCGTAGGCTTTACGCGCATCCGGACCACCCAGGTGCAGGCACACGCCCCATTGACGAGTTGCGCCCCCGATTTCCATGGGGCGGCCCAGCTTGCTGTACCAGACATGCTTCACGGCCGGAATCTTGGACGGGAGCGCGTCGGTGGCCTTGAAGAAAGCCTGCCAGTCGGCGTCGGGCGCCTTGTCGACGGCGGTGAACAGGAAACAGTGCACCAGGTTATCGTCGGCTGCGGACGCAGTCGACGCGAGCATGATGGCGGACGCCGCCAGAGCGAAGAATATTTTCATTTGGTTCCTCCTGAAGTATCAATTGTACCGGAGAGTGGGCTACGGGAATCGGGTCTGAAGGATTTTCAGAGGCCCCGCGATTTCGAGTGGCGCTGCGCCCGGAGAGACCAGCCACGTTTCTCCGGCTGTCGTCTGAGTACGGCCGATAGAACCTGTTCCCTCCAGTACGATCAGCCATTGAAAATCCGGGCCGGGATGGTAAGTACCGGGTTCGAGGATGGCGGTGTCGAAGTACGGGCAACTTACCGGGAGCGAAACGCGTCCAGCGTCCGATGGCTCCCGAACCGCGACGGCGAGCGCTTTTTCCAGATGGAGCTCGCGATCGCGGCCATAGTCGTACAAACGATAGGTCACATTCGAGTGCTGCTGGACCTCACACAGCACCACGCCGGCGCCGATGGCATGTACCGTGCCGGCGGGAATGAAAAATGTATCGCCCGCGCGCGCATCGAACCAGCGCAGACGCTTCTCGATCTCTCCCGAGAGCGCGTCGGCGCGCAGCAGTTCCAGGGAAACAGGCTCGCGGAGGCCGATAGCGACTTGCGCGCCCGGGTCTGACCGCAGAACATGCCACATCTCGGTCTTGCCCAGGGAATTCTCATGCGCGGAGGCAAACGCATCGTCCGGATGAACCTGCACCGACAAGCGTTCGGAGGTGAATACGAATTTCACCAGCAGCGGCAAATCGGCTTCGAACCAGACTTCACCGATTTTGCCGCGCATGTTCGGATACCAAGGCGCGAGATTGGTGACGCCCCACACCTTCTCGTGAAAGCTGGCCGGAACCCGCCGGATGCCCTCAGCGCTCACCGAGGAACCGCTCGATCCGATCCAGGCCGCGCTGTAGTTCGTCCATCGATGTCGCGTAGGAAATGCGAACATGCTCGGCAGTGCCGAAAGCCTCGCCGGGAACCACCGCTACGTGCTCCTGAGACAGCAGCTTCTCGGACCATTGCATCGCGGAGGCG
>JAYTVY010000552.1:0-9073 GCA_043743755.1 Bryobacterales bacterium
TCGACAGCTGCGGCATCCGTCACGAAATCCTGGCGCAATCTGAAATCGCCAGCCGCTTTCCGCAGTTTCACTTCGAAGACGGCCGCACCGGCATCTTCGAACCCCAAAGCGGCGCCATCATGGCTCGCCGCGCGGTGCAGGCGGTAGTGCAGGAAGCAGTCCGCGAGGGCGCCGACTACTTCCGCGAATGGGCCGAAACGCCCGCGGGAAGCGGGCGCGTGGACGCCATTCACACTCGCTCAGAACGCCAGATCCGGGCGCGTATTTTTGTTTTCGCGTGTGGCCCGTGGCTTCCCGGCGTTTTTCCGGAGCTTCTGGAAGGACGCATTCGGCCAACGCGCCAGGACGTGTTCTTCTTCGGCACGAGGGCTGGCGACCACCGCTTTAGCCCGCCGGGAATGCCCATCTGGATGGACTTCAGCGATCCTCGCGGCGCATACACCCTTCCCGATCTGGAGAACCGCGGGGTCAAACTCGCCTTTGACCGCCATGGCCCGCCGTTGATCCCCGACACGGAGCCGCGCGTCGTCTCCGCCGAATCCATCGCCGAGGCCCGCGATTTCCTCGCGCTTCGTTTCCCCGCCTTGGCCGGCGCCCCGCTAATCGAATCCCGGGTCTGCCAGTACGAAAACACCAGCAATGGCGATTTCCTGATCGACCGGCACCCTGATTTCGAAAACGTGTGGCTGGCCGGCGGCGGCTCCGGCCACGGCTTCAAGCACGGCCCCGCCATCGGCGAATATCTGACGCGAGTATTGTTCCTGGGGGCAACGCCGGAGCCTCGTTTCTCGTTGGAGAGCAAAGCAAGAGAAGCCGCCCGCGCAGTTTACTAGAAGCTAGAAAATGAAGCTCAACCCGCCGCGCAGCGCGCGTGGCGATTGGATCAGCAGGAGCCGCCGGCCATCTCCCGCCGATACCGGCAGATATCCCTGAGCCAGGAGGTTGCGCACATCGGCAGTGGCTTCCAGGCGACCGGGCATCCCGGGGAGCGACGGAATCGGCTGGCGGATGTGAATATTCAAGCCCGCCTCGGGATAGCTTCGCTGGGTGAGATACAAGTGCGAAGGCATGATGGACCCGTAATCGGTCCACTGGTAGCTGCCGCCGATCTGCGTGCCGGATCCGGGCAAGGTCGCGGAAGCCCGGGCGGTGGCCCAGAAACGCTGGCTGGTATGGATACGCGCTCGCAATTCATCGCCGGTACCAAAGCCCAGGTCCTGTTGGTCCGCGTTGAGCACGCCTGCGCGTCCCACCGCGGCGCCAACTTCCACCTTGTCTCCGAGCGCCTGCGTGACGGACGCCGAGTATCCGGAGCGTTCATAGTTCCCGACATTGAAAATGTTGCCGTGCCGCGAAAGATCGGGCAGCACGTCGGGCGTCACGAACAGATCGTCGGGAGCGTACATCGTGATGGCTCCGTTAGTCACCGTCTCGCGGAAGGCGCTGAGGTTCGCGGTGGTGGAGGCGAACCGTTTTTCGTAGCCCAGTTCCAGGTTCCGCGTCCGCTGCACTTTGGAGCGCCCATCGCGCAAGGATACGCGCGGAAGCAACGCCAGCGCCGCCAGATCGCGCGATAGCGCCGCGCCGTCGCCGGTGACTTCCCCGGCGGATCCGCGGTTTTGTACCAATTCCGGGGAAGGCGCGCCCGAGCTCCATGCAACTTGAATCAGCCCCAGCGTGCCCAGATCGTACCCGAGCCGCGCATACGGACTGAAATAGTTCACATGATCCAGAAACGATACCGAATCGAGCGACAGCCCGTAATCCAGCCTCAGCCGTTCCAGCACCTGCATGTGATCGGACATGGCCACCGACATCGTGCGCAACGCGGGGGCCCCATCCTGTCCGGTCATCAGCGCGACGCCCGCGCGAGACGGCAGGTAGATCTGGCGCATGGTGATAGTCAGTTCGGGACTCATTCCCTCGCGACGATACGTGGTCCGGAAACCAGCGGCGGGCGAACCGGTACGCGACGCATACCCGACGTTGCCGCTCACTTCCAGCTGGTTCCGGCCGAACACGGAAGTTGCCACCGCGAACGCCGTGCCCAGATCCGCTTGCGTGCTAAGATCGCCGGGCGAATTGGAATCCCCCGCGGAAACCTTCACCAGCCCCCGAGTCTCCGAAAAAATCGCAGAAGCACGTTGCCGCTTATTCGGATCGGACTGACTGTCCCGCTTCGGCAGCGCCCGCAGCACCGGCCGCGTAGCGGAAGAAGCTTTCAGCGTCCACTTCCAGTCGTCACTCATCAGCGCGCCTTGCCCCGGCGCGGCATACACCAGCTCAATCGAACTCAACAGGGTCGCCATGTTGATGTATAGCAAGCTCTGCATGCCGGGCTGCACGGCGATTTTCTGTTTCAGCGCGGGAACGAAGCTGGTCAGGTTCACGCGGACGGAGTAGAAGTCGGGGGGCAGCGCGTCAAAGCCGAAAATGCCGCGCTCATTGGTCAACGCCTGTTGGACCAGTCGCTCGCGCTGGTTGAAAAGAAGGACTGTTGCGCCCATCTGAGGGATGCCGGCCGCATCGCGCACAAACCCGGCGATGCTACCGGTCAGCCGGATCGGTTCCACGGCCAACGCCGCGGGCGCAGACACCAGCAGAACGGCCAACGACCCAATCGTAAGCTTCGTCCGCTTCCTCATCCAATATGACGCGGGGCAGGAATCATCCTGCTCCACCTGTCCTTTACTTTACCGTAAAGTTGGCCGTCGGCGTAAGCACCTGGTTCCGGGTCCGGTCCGTCACCGTCATCTTGAGGGTGTACTGGCCCGGTTCCAGACTCGCCATCGGCAGCAGTTTCTCCACCGTCACCTGTTGGGCCGAAGCGCCAGGAAGCGTCGTGATCTCTTCCGTATAGTCCAGCACGGATTTGTCCGCTCCCGCCTTCGTAATCCGATATTCGATGGTTCCACTCGGTTTCTTGGTCTTCTCATCGGGCCCGAAATTGTAAAACTGTTGATAAATGCCCAGCTTCTCATCCCGGCCGAAAGTTTCATTCATCCGCGGCCGGACTTTGGTGTCGCCAATCACGAACTGGCCTGTTCCTATGCTCTTGGTGGGCACTTTCTCGATCAGATCGGCCAGAATCAGCGAGCTCGACGCCAGTTTTTCTTCATCGAAATGAGGCACATTCAGCGCCATCTCATAGCTGATCATGTTCGCGCCCACGATGTCCTTGGCGACCACGTTCAGCCGGTACATCCCTGGCGGCAGCGGCACCGACTTCTGGTAGACCGAGTTGCCGGTGATGGCCTTGCTCAGCAACTCCGTCGGAACTTCCACCGTCACCACATCTTCAAATACGTTCACCACGCGCCGCGCCAGTGAGGTGATGCGCGCGTAAATATTGATGGTGGCTTTCGAAATGTTGTCCTTCTGCTGGAACTGCAGATCCTTGCGGTCAAACTGAAGGGTAAAACTGCTGAGAATGGTGGAATCGGTGATCTTAATGAAGTCCGCCCGTACCTTCATCGGGAGCGTGTTGTACCGGATGGACGACGTTACCGCCGCTTCCAGGTCCCGGAACTTCACCGCGGGCGGCTTCTGCAGCTTGGCGAACTGCTCCAAGCGCTCGAACTGATTCATGCGCGCGGGCAGAGGCTGGGTGCCGGTACCCAGATGCGTTCCGTCGGTACGGTTGAAGCGATCCGTCTTGGAAGCCATACCCATGGATTCCATCATCGTTAATCCCGCCCCGGGAACCATCAGCAGCGCGTCCTTCTCGGAGGGATCCATGGTCATGCGATACTCGCCCGTCATGGTGGGATCCACGAATTCGATGTTCACGTCATTCCCAATGCCGTCGATATACCGGTAGCGCCATTTCTCGAACGGATACGTCGAGGTGCTTCCGCCGCCCTCTTCGTAGGGGCGCTCATAAGTGCCGCCGGAAGGATGCGATTCCACTTCGTCGGCCGGCCCGAACGTGATGTAGATCCGCCCGCGGTCCGTTTTCCAGCCCGGAATGCCCGAGGCGTAATGCTAATTGGCGTAGGCGATACGGCGATAGTGCTCTTCCTTGAACTCGTTCTCTTCGGTGTCCGGCGTCGGATCCCGGCGCAGCCAGAACTGCTCCACGAACTGCTGTCGTTCCTCGTCGGTGGCGAAACGCTTGAACGCCGCCTTTTCCTCGTCAGTGATGATGTAAGTGACGTCCTCATTGAGCCATTTCTTGTAGGGCGTCTCCAGTTCCTTGCGCAGCTTGGCTTCCTGCTTCTTGCGCTGCTTGTCGGTCATCGGTTTCGCCACCGTCTCCCGGGTTTGGGTGGAAGACGAGTCGGCGGGTTTCTTTTCATCGCCCGCCAAGGCCAGGCTGACACACGCCGCGCCGGCCGCAAAGGTTATGACCAAAGAGTTCATTTTCATAAATTCACGCTACACCGCACACTGGGGAACTGCTTCAATTCTAAGGCTATAACACCACCACGTCAAGGTGCGGGACGTTCCCCGCACGTTCCCGGTTTCCTGCTCCGGCACCCTCACTTCACCGTGAAGCTGGCCGTCCCGGTGATGGTCTGGTCCCGGATCTTGTCTGTTACCCGCATCTTCAGGGTGTACTGGCCAGTTTCGAGCGTCCCGATCGGAAGCAGCCTCTCCACCGTCACTTGCCTGGCTGACGCCCCCGAAATCGTCGAAATGTCTTCCGCATAATCCACCGCCGGCCGCTCCGACCCGGCCTTCACGATCTGATAGTGAACCGACCCGCTTGGTTTCCGGGTCTTGCCGTCGGTTCCGAAATTGTAGAACTGCTGGTAGATGCCCAGCTTCTCATCCCGCCCGAAGGTGGGATTCAGCCGCGGCCTTACCTTCGTATCGCCAATGATGAACTGGCCCGTTCCGATGTTCTTAGTCGGGACTTTCTCGATCAAATCCGCCAAGATCAGGCTGCTGGAGGCCAGCTTTTCTTCCGCGTACCGCGGGACCTCCAGCACCAGTTCCTGCGTGCCAATGTTTCCGCCCACAAGATCCTTGGCGACAACGTTCAACCGGTAAGTACCCGGCGGCAGCGGAATGGACTTCTGATAAATCGGGCAGCCGAGGCCTTCCACGGTAACGACGTCTTCGAACACATTCACCACGCGCCTGGACAGCGAGGTAATGCGCCCGTAAATGTTAACCGTGGCGGTGGACACGGCGTCCTTCAGCTGGAACTGCAAATCCTTGCGGTCGAACTGAAGCGTGACGTTGCCAAGGACGGTGGCGTCGGTGATCCGCAGATAGTCGGCACGAACCATCATCGGCAGCGCGTTGTACCGCAGCGTGGAGTTTACCGTCGCTTCCAGATCCGTGAACCTAACGGCCGGGGCTTTCCGCAGATCGGCAAACACGCGCTGACGTTCGAAGAAGTCCGCGCTCCCCCGCGGCGGCTGCGCCCGGCTCCCCGTGCCAGGCACATGCGACAGCGCATTCTTCTCGTCCGGATCCATGGTCATGCGATACTCGCCCGTCAGCGTCCGGTCCACAAACTCAATCTCGACGTTGTTTCCGATCCCTTCGATATACCGGTAGCGCCACACCTCGAAGGGGTAAGTAGTGGACTGCCCGCTGCCGCCCGAGGGGTGGGGGTCCACTTCGTCCGGCGGCCCGAACGTTATGTAGATCCGCCCGCGATCCGTCTTCCAACCTGGAACCCCGGACGCGAATCGCTCATTGGCGTAAGCGATGCGCCGATAATGCTCTTCCTTGTATTCGTTTTCCGCGGTGTCCGGCGTCGGATCGCGCCGCAACCAGAACTGCTCCACGAACTGCTCGCGCTCTTCATCGGTCGACAGCCGGTTGAACGCCTGCTTCTCGTCGTCCGTGATGATGTTGGAGACGTCTTCCTCGCGCCACTTCTTGTAGGCCGGCTCCAGTTCCTTGCGCATCCGCATTTCCTGCTTGTGAACCTGCCTCGGGCTTTGCGGCGCTTGAGCGAAACAGGCGGCCACAGGCACCAACATCAACACGAGACCCTTGATATTTTTCATCGCGACAAACCCCCAACGTCACGAACCGGGACGCGCTCGGAAACACGCCGGTTCACCCGCAACGCATTCATTCGAAAAAAGAAAGGAGTAGTAGACCAGTCCTCACAGTGTGCCGCCGAAGTGTGACGCTAAGGCTCACTGTGCTTCCGTTCACAGGTATACTCTTAACCATGCGGAAAAGCGGGGTGGTTCTCTTGCTGGCGACTCTCACAACGGTCCTGGCGCAATCGCCGCCGGTTTATCGTGTCACCCATACGTACGTGCTGGGCGGGGATGGCAGTTGGGACTATGTGGTGCCTGATCCGCCAAGTCACCGGCTGTTTATCGCGCGGCAGAATCGCGTGATGGTAGTGGATGAAGATAGCGGGAAGCTGCTCGGGGAAGTCACCGGCATCCAGGGAGCGCACGGGACCGCGGTGGCGCCGGCGACGGGGCACGGGTTCGCCACTGCTGGTGACGACAAATCGGTGCTGATGTTCGATCTGAAGACGTTGAAGGTACTGGGGCGTATTCCGGCGGCTGAAGACGCGGATGCGATTCTTTATGACAGCGCATCGAACCGCGTGTTCACCTTGAACGGCGATGCTCACTCGTCAACCGTGATCGATCCGGTGAAGGGAACGTTGATCACCAACATTCCGCTAGGGGGAAAACCGGAATATGGGGCTTCCGCCGGCGATGGGAAGGTGTACGCCAATCTGGTGGACACCAACGAAGTGGTGGAGATCGATGCGAAGACAGCGGCCGTGTCCCGGCGTTGGCCGACGACGCCCTGCAAGCAACCGGTGGCTATGGCCCTGGATACGCTGCACCACCGGCTGTTCAGCGGATGCCGCAGCGGTGTGATCGCGGTCTCCGACTACCAGGCGGGCAAGGTGGTGGCGACGGTAAAGATCGGCAACGGCGTAGACGGTGCGGGGTTCGATGGTGCGTCCGGCGACGCGTTTGCCTCGAACGCGGATGGCACGCTTACAGTAATTCATCAAGACACGCCGGACACTTATCACGTAGTGGAGAACGTACCAACGCCGGCGGGCTCAAGGAATATGGGAGTGGACCCCACCAATCACCGCGTATACGTGGTTACAGCAAAGTTCGGGCCGGCGCCGGCGGGGGCGCGCCGAGGGCCGGTGGTTGCGGGATCGTTTACATTGATGGTGATTGAGCGGGATCCCGCGGCGCACTGAGATTGAGCGTCTAGCCGACGATGCGTCGCCCACGGTCGGGTACGATGGTTATAAACCCCCATGGAGCCGAATCTCGATCTTAAGAAGACCGTGAACCTTCCGCGCACGGACTTTCCCATGAAAGGGAACCTGCCGGTGGCGGAGCCGAAGATGCTGGCGCGCTGGAAAGCGGAGGGACTTTACGCGCGCATTCGTGAAGCCCGGGCGGGGCGGCCGATGTACGTGCTGCATGACGGGCCGCCGTACGCCAATGGCAACATTCACCTGGGGACGGCGTTCAACAAGATCATCAAGGACATGATCGTCAAGGTGAAGACCATGGAGGGTCTGGATTCTCCATACGTTCCGGGCTGGGACTGCCATGGGCTGCCGATAGAGATCAAAGTCGACAATTTGCTGGGCTCGAAGAAGGCCAAGATGACGGCGGCTCAGATCCGCGCCGAATGCCGCAAGTATGCGCAGAAGTTCGTCGATTTGCAAAGCCAGGATTTCCAGCGTTTGGGTGTTTTGGGGCGGTGGGAAGATCCGTATTTGACGATGTCGGCGCAGTATGAATCGGTGATTGCGGGCGCGTTCGTCGAGTTTCTGGACAAGGGATACGTCTACAAGGGGTTGAAGCCGGTGAACTGGTGCATTCATGACCGCACCGCGCTGGCCGAGGCCGAAGTGGAATACGAAAACCACACCAGCCCGTCCATCTGGGTACGCTTCCGGCTGACATCGGACCCGGCGTTGATCGACGATTCGCTGTCCGGCCGCCAGGTATACGGGCTGATCTGGACCACCACGCCGTGGACCATGCCGGCCAACATGGGGATCGCATTTCATCCGAAGTTGGAATACGTGGCGGCGCAGGTGGGCGAGGACGTCTATATCGTGGCGCTGGAGCTGCTGAAAGCCACGGCGGAGAAAGCCGGATGGGCCGATCCTAAAGTGCTGGCCGCCTTTCCAGGGGCCAAGCTGGAAGGGGCCATCTTTCATCATCCGTTCCTGGAACGGGACTCACTGGGAATTCTCGCGGATCACGTCACGCTGGAGCAAGGAACGGGCGCGGTGCATACGGCGCCCGGGCACGGGCAGGAAGATTTCGAAGTGGGGCGGCAGTACGGCCTTGTAACTTACTGCCCGGTGGATGGCGCGGGCCGCTTCTACAGGGCGCAGGGGGTGCCGGGCGAATTGCCGGAGGAGATCATCGGCAAGACGGTGTGGCAGGCCAATCCACTGATCGTCGAAATTCTCAAGCGGCATGAGGCTCTGGTGGCGCATGGAGACGTTACGCACAGCTACCCGCACTGCTGGCGCTGCCACCACGCGACCATTTTCCGGGCCACCGAGCAATGGTTCATCGGAATGGACAAGAACGACCTGCGGCAGCGCGCGCTGAAGGCGGTAGCGGAGGTGAAGTGGAATCCGGCGTGGGGCGCCGAGCGCATCGGCAACATGATCGCGACGCGGCCGGACTGGTGCATCTCACGCCAGCGCGTGTGGGGAGTGCCGATCACGGTGTTTTATTGCGAGGGCTGTCATCAGCCGCTGACTGGGCGCAAATATCTGGACCGCGTGGTGCAGCTGTTCGCCGCGCACACCGCCGACGTCTGGTATGAGCGCAGCGCCGCCGAGCTGCTGGGCGCCGGCGTGGCCTGCCCTGGTTGTGGCGCGCACGAGTTCCGCAAGGAATCCGACATTTTGGATGTCTGGTTCGATTCCGGATCAAGCCATCTGGCGGTGCTTACGCCGCAGAACGGGCTGCCATGGCCCGCGGATATGTATATGGAAGGCGGCGATCAGTACCGGGGGTGGTTTCACAGTTCGCTGCTGATCGGGGTGGGTCTGCGCGGCGCATCGCCGTACCGGGCGTCCGCGACGCACGGGTGGACGCTTGACCGCGAAGGTCACGCGATGCATAAGTCCAAGGGC
>JAYTVY010000553.1:0-3982 GCA_043743755.1 Bryobacterales bacterium
CCGGCTGGGCGGTCTCACCTGGACCAAGACCAAGACGCGCGTCAAGGCGAAGATGCGCGACATGGCCGACGAGCTTCTAAAGCTGTATGCGCAACGTCAGATGAGCGAAGGTTACGCCTTCTCGGCGGATAGCAACTGGCAGCGCGAGTTCGAGGACGCGTTCGAGTTCAGTGAGACCAAGGATCAGCTTTCGGCCGTCAAGCAAATCAAGCGCGACATGGAGAGCGAGCAGCCCATGGACCGCTTGCTCTGCGGTGACGTAGGTTTTGGAAAGACCGAGGTGGCCATGCGCGCGGCGTTCAAGGCGCTCGGCGACGGCAAGCAAGTCGCGGTGCTGGCGCCCACTACGGTGCTCACGTTTCAGCACTACGAAAGTTTCAAGCGCCGCTTCGCCGCATTCCCGGTGCGGATCGAAATGCTCAGCCGGTTCCGGTCGGCCAAACAGATCAAACAGATTCTTGCGGAAACCGCCGAGGGCAAGATCGATATCCTGACCGGCACGCATCGTCTCCTCTCCGAGGACGTCGAATTTCGCGACCTCGGCCTGCTGGTGGTGGATGAAGAGCAGCGTTTCGGCGTCCGCCACAAAGAGCGCCTGAAGCAGATGAAAAAGAACGTCGACGTGCTCACCATGACGGCCACTCCCATCCCGCGCACGCTGCATATGTCCCTGCTGGGCCTGCGCGACATGAGCATCATTGAGACGCCGCCCAAGGACCGGCTGGCGATCCACACCGTCGTGGCGCACTTCCATCCCGACCTGATCCGCACGGCCATTGAACAAGAGCTGAG
Source organism: Bryobacterales bacterium (assembly GCA_043743755.1). GTDB lineage: Bacteria > Acidobacteriota > Terriglobia > Bryobacterales > Bryobacteraceae > JALYHQ01. The sequence continues at coordinate 793 of JAYTVY010000553.1, forward strand.
CCGCGGCGGCCAGGTTTTCTTCATACACAACCGCATCGACACCATCTTCCGCCGCGCCGCCATGATCCAGGAATTGCTGCCCGAGGTTCGCATCGGCGTGGGGCACGGCCAGATGGGAGAATCCGCGCTCGAAAAGGTGCTCCTGGGATTCATGCGTCACGAGTTCGACGTGTTCGTGTCCACCACCATCGTCGAAAATGGCATCGATATTCCGCTGGCCAACACGATGCTGATCGAGAATGCCGAGCGCTACGGCTTGTCGGAGTTATATCAATTACGCGGACGCGTGGGCAGGTCCAATCGCAGAGCGTACGCGTATCTCTTAGTGCCCGCCGATACCGAGCTGAGCGAGGTAGCTCGCAAGCGCCTGGCGGCGCTCAAGGAATTCAGCGATCTCGGCGCGGGTTTCAAAATCGCCGCGCTGGATCTGGAACTGCGCGGCGCCGGCAACTTGCTGGGAGGCGAGCAGCACGGGCACATCGAAGCGGTCGGCTTCGACATGTACGTGCGCCTGCTGGAGGAAACCGTACATGAGCTGAAGGGCGAGGAGGTTCCGCTGGAGGTGCATTCCACGCTGAATCTGGGTCTCGATATCCGCATCCCGCCCGAGTACATCGCCGAAGAACATCAGCGCTTGCGGGCCTACAAGCGCATCGCCGACGCGCGCAGCAAAGAAGACGCCGAACGAATTCTGGAAGAGATGCAGGACCGCTACGGCGCCGCCCCGGGCGCCGTGCTCAACCTGATCAAGTTTTCAGTCTTGAAGTCGATGGCCCAAAAGCTCGGCATCGAAGCGATCGACCGCCGCCAGGGCATCGCGAGCATCAAGTTCCACAAAGAATCCCGCGTGGATCCAGCGCGCTTGATGAGCATGGTCCAATCCACCAAGGACGCCCAATTTACGCCCGCCGGCGTGCTGCGGCTGCCGCTGGACGCCACCGGCGGCGCCGCAAAGCTCCTTGAGTATTTGAGTGAGCGGCTAGCGCAGTTGGGTTAGGGCTCTTAGTGGCCGGGCTGCAAAGCTGATCCAACGATCCTCGACGAATAACGCTCCAGCCCCTGCGCTACAATGGCCCCTTGTTCTCGTCCACCTCCGCTCGCTGGACCGCCGTCACCATTTTCGTCTTCAGCGCCGTCCTCAATTATCTTGACCGCCAGGTGCTCGCGACGATGGTCGACATCTGGCGCAGTCATCCCGAAAAGGGAGCGGCGCCCTTCTCCTACGCCGATTACGGCAGCCTGTTGCTGGTCTTCGCCCTGGCCTATGCTTTGTCCGCGCCTTTCATGGGATGGTTCATTGACCGCGTCGGCCTCAACCGCGGCATTTGCCTCTCGGTGGCGGTCTGGGCCGTCGCCAGTTTCGGCACCGGACTCTCTCGCGGATTCACCCAACTCCTGATCTGCCGCGCCCTTCTCGGCATCGCGGAAGCCAGCGGCGTCTCGGCCGTCGGCAAGGCGACCGCCATGTATCTGAAGCCCGAGGAGCGGGCCGTCGGCGCCGGCATGGGCCAGCTCGGACTCAGCCTGGGCGCGGGACTCGCACCGAGTTTCGCGGTCTTCTTCGCCTACAATCCCGCCTTCGGATGGCGCTGGTCATTCTTCGCGGCGGGCATGTTGAGCTTGATCTGGATTCCCGCCTGGCTGATCACGTCGCGCCTGGTGCGGCCCCTCACCCAGCCGAAATCCGAGCACGGTCTGGGATCGTGGGTGCTGGCCCGCGATCCGCGCCTCTGGGCCATGGTCCTTGCGAACGGGACCGGCATGACCATCTACTATTTGTGGATCAACTGGAGCCCAACGTACCTCGTGCGGGTCCACCACCTGACTCCCGCCGCCGCCTCGCACTACACGCCGTACATCCCCATCGCAGGCTACTTCGGAGCCATGCTCGGCGGCAGTCTTTCCTGGCGATTCATTCGTGGCGGCCTCCAGCCCGTTGAGGCCCGCAAGCGCGTGTGTCTCATCGCCTCGTGCATTTTGCTGGGGACCATGGCGATCCCGCTGTTGCCCACTCCGCTGCTCGCCACCATCGGCATGTCGCTCAGCTATTTCTGGATCGCGGCATGGAGCGCGAACATGTATACCATTCCCGTGGATCTCTATGGCGCTGACCGCGCGGCGTTCGGCGTGAGCGCGCTGATCTTCGCATACGGTCTGATGCAGGCGATAGTGTCGCCTCAGATGGGCTGGGTCATCGAAAAATACGGCTTCCAGCCGATCTGTTTCACGTTTGCGTTGATGCCGCTGCTGGCATGGTTGTTGCTGAAAACAGCCGTCAAAACGGATTCTCATCCGCCGACGGACCATAAATCGCAGGCACTGGCACATCGTTAAGGCGTAAGTACACGCCCAGCTGGGCCCGATGGTGCACGTTGTGGTACATGACAAAGGCTCGCAAGCAGGCGATGCGCGGCATGCTGACAACCGTCTCGCCGTTTACCAATAGCGACCACGTCTTCCTCAGGTCTTCATCGGACGCGCTCGCGATGGCTGCCCGAGTCCCGGCGACATTCTTATCGAACATATCCAGAATCTCAGCCGTCGTCGGCACCTGCGCGAGTTGGGGCAGCGGCACGCCGCCGGGAGCCACATCCAATGATTGCTGACTTATGATCATGGACCCCCAGTGCGGAATAGTCGCAAGGTGCTGAGCAAGTTGTCCCATCGCCATCGACTTAACGTGCGGCTTCCAGTCAAAGTTCCCGTCCGGCACGCGCTCCAGCGTCGTGCGGGTAGCCGTCATTTCTTCATCAAAGTCGGGCAGCAGTATTTCGCTAAGTGCCATTCGTCCTCCTGGTCAGATCAATTCTACCGGACCCACTGCATTGATACGCTGCGATAGAATCAATATCACATGAGCGATTTAGTTCTCACCAGCAAAGACGGCGACGTCGGCATTATCACCGTGAACAACCCACCCGTGAACGCCCTGAGTCCCGGCGTTCCGCAAGGAATCGCGGCGGCGGTCGAGCAATTCGGCAAAGACGATTCCATCCGTTCTATCGTTCTGATCGGCGGTGGCCGCACCTTCATCGCCGGCGCCGACATCAAGGAGTTCGGCAAGATCACGTCCGGCGACAAGAGCCGCGACCTGGGATTTCTGCACATCCTCGACGGCATCGAGCAATCGCCCAAGCCGGTGGTGGCGGCGATCCACGGAACCGCGCTCGGCGGTGGCCTCGAAACCGCG
>JAYTVY010000554.1:0-2758 GCA_043743755.1 Bryobacterales bacterium
GCTGAACAGCGTCAATCCAATGGTCGACTTGATGGAGCTGAAGTCGCTGCAGGATTGGACGCTGGAAAAACAGTTTAAATCTGTGCCCAACGTCGTGAATGTAGTTAGTTTCGGAGGCGTAACGCGGGAGTATCAAGTGCGCCTGGATCCGGACAAGCTGGTTTCCTATGCGCTGAACCTGTCCCAGATAGAGCAGCAGCTTGCCAACAACAACGTGAATGCGGGCGGCAGCTTCGTTGAGGCTGGCATGCAGCAAATCAATGTGCGGTCCATCGGACTGTTCCGGAGCGTGGAGGACATCGAACAGACCGTTGTCAAAACGCAGGGCGGCACGCCGCTGCGGATCGCGGACATCGCGGAGGTGTCGCAAGGAACCAGAATCCGGCTGGGGGAAATCGGCAAAGCCATCCATCGCAAGGACGGCAAGATCATCGACAACGACGATGTTGTCGAGGGTATCGTGCTATTGCGCAAAGGCGCCGATTCCGATTCCACTTTGATCGCGATTCACGAGAAAGTGAAAGAGTTGAATGAGCGCATTCTGCCGCCGGGCGTAAAGGTAGTTCCTTTCCTCGACCGCAGCGATCTGGTTCATTACACCACTAAGACCGTTCTGCACAATCTCACCGTGGGCATGATCCTGGTGACCGTGATTCTGTTCATTTTTCTTGGAAACATTCGCGGCGCATTCATAGTGGCGCTCACCATTCCGTTCTCGCTGTTGTTCGCATCCATCTGCCTCAACACCAGCAAGATTCCCGCGAATCTGTTGTCGCTGGGGGCGCTGGATTTCGGCATGGTGGTGGAAGGCGCGGTAGTGATGGTGGAAAACATTATCCGCTATCTCAGCCACCGCAACGTGGAAACCGAAACGTCCGTGAGCCGGATCAGAGATGCGGCCCACGAAGTACAACGGCCGGTATTCTATTCCATCGGAATCATTATCACCGCGTATGTGCCCATCTTCACGCTGCAGCGAGTGGAAGGGCGGCTGTTCAAGCCGATGGCGTGGACCGTATCGTTCGCGCTGCTGGGCGCCCTGATATTCTCGATGCTCATCGCGCCCGCGGTGTCGAGTTTCGTCTTCGGCGGGAAGGTGCGCGAATGGCGCAATCCGGCGATGACTGCAATGACCAACCTGTATCGAAAGACCGTGCAATGGGCGATTGACTTCAGGTGGCTCACCCTGGGTATCGCGGCGGCGGCCCTGGCGGTATCGGTGTACCTCAGTTTCAGCGGACTGATCGGCTCGGAGTTTCTGCCGCATCTCGATGAAGGCGCTATTTGGGCCCGCGCAACTCTCGCGCCCAGCACCGGACCCACCGAAGGCGCGCGCGTGATGAACCAGGGGCGCGTCATCCTGGCATCGTTTCCCGAGGTAACGCAGGTGGTTTCGCAAGTGGGGCGTCCCGACGATGGAACCGACACCACCGGCTTCTTCAACACCGAATACTTCGTCGATCTGAAGCCGAAACACGAATGGCGGCCGGTTTTCGACCAGAACAAGGAAGAGCTGATTGCAGCCATGACTCGCGAGCTCGAGAAGATTCCCGGCGCCTTGTGGAACTTTTCGCAGCCCATCGCCGACAACATGGAAGAGGCAGTGAGCGGTGTTAAAGGACAGCTGGCCATCAAGATTTACGGCGACGACCTGAAAGTCCTGGAAGCGAAAGGCGATCAAATCGTGGGTCTGCTGCGGCAAGTGCAAGGCGTGGCGGATCTCGGCTTATTTCGCGTCATTGGGCAGCCCAATCTGGAATTTGTGGTGAACCGAAAACAGGCCGCTCGCTACGGAATCAACGTGGCCGACGTTCAGGACGCGGTGGAGACCGCCGTGGGCGGGAAGGCGGTGAGCCAGGTGCTTCAGGGCGAACAGCGGTATGACCTGGTGGTGCGCTATCAGGCGCAATCCCGCAATACCCGGCAAGCCATCGAGAATATACGGCTGTTGGCGCCCTCCGGCGAGCGGGTGTCGCTGGCGCAGTTGTGCACGGTGCGGGTTATGGACGGCGCCTCCGAGATCTATCGTGAAGGAAATTCGCGCTACGTCGCCATCAAGTACAGCGTGCCCGTGCGCGACCTGGGAAGCACGGTGGAAGAAGCCATCAAGACCGTGAATCAACACGTCCAGCTTCCCGCCGGATACCACATTGACTGGGCCGGCGAGTACGAAAGCCAGAAGCGCTCCCAGAAGCGGCTGATGATCGTGCTGCCCATCACCATTCTGGTGATCTGCATGATCCTTTACACCATGTTCGGATCGTTCAAATGGATTTTGCTGACCCTGGCAAACGTCGCGATGGCCCCGCTGGGCGGGCTGTTGGCGCTGTTGGTGACGAATACGCATTTCAGCGTTTCTTCCGGCGTTGGATTTCTGGCGCTCTTCGGCGTGGCTGTTCAGACCGGCGTCATCATGCTGGAATATATCAACCAGTTGCGCGCCCGAGGGTATTCCGTGCGCGACGCCGCCGTGGAAGGGTCCGTTCTGCGGCTGCGTCCCATTATGATGACCATGCTGGTGGCGAGCGTTGGATTGCTGCCCGCTGCCCTTTCGCACGGCATCGGTTCTGATTCGCAGCGGCCGTTTGCGATTGTCATTGTGGGCGGGCTGATCGGGGCGCTGGTGTTGGGGGTGTATTTGTTGCCGGCGTTGTATGTGTGGATTGCAGGGGACGGGGATGTGCTGCCGAGGCCTGAGGGGAGGGATGCGGAGGTTTGAGGGGGCGGGGCCGGGGGGCCCCGCGCGGACCTGGGGGTC
>JAYTVY010000555.1:0-1700 GCA_043743755.1 Bryobacterales bacterium
GGAGCGCAAACCGCGCCGGTGGGCTCGCCTTACCACGACTATTACCAGGTTGCGCCCAGCCGCATACAAAACTACTCGCTGGTTTACAACAGCGTGATCACGCCCAAGCTGGTGAGCCAGACTTTGGCCGGTGTCAATTATTTCAAACAGACGTTCAATGACTTCAACACCGGGTTCAATCCCGTTGCTGCCGGTCTGAACACTGGCGTCACCAGTCCCGGATTGAGTGGATCGCCGGATATCGCCATTAGCGGCTTCGACGAGATCGGGCTCACGCCGCCGCTGGGCCGCATTGATACCACCGGCCACCTCACCCAGTCGCTCAGCTATACCACCGGACGGCATCAATACCGGTTCGGCGGCGAATTCCGGAGGGCCCGCCTGGACGTGTTCTACCAGCGCAACGCGCGCGGAGCATTCTCCTTTGACGGCACGCAAGGACCGTGGGCCAATGACGCCACCGTCTCCGACAATCTGAAGAGCCTCGGCGATTTTCTGGGTGGTTACGTATCGTCGTCGTCCCTTCAGGTAGGCCACATGCAGGACGACTACTACATGAACTCCGGCGCCGTCTTCGCGCAGGATACGTTCAAGCTCAACCCCAACCTGACGCTGAACTATGGGGTCCGCTGGGAGTATTTCGGGCCGTTCTACGACCACAACAACCGCTTCTCGGTTTTCATTCCCAGCAAGGGCGGTATCAATTTTGTCGGCAAGGACATCGATTCGCTCTACCCGGCGCGCAAGAATAATTTCGCACCTCGGTTCGGATTCGCGTACTCGCCCGGCCACGCGGGCAAATTCGTGGTGCGCGGCAGCTACGGAATCTATTACGATTCGCCAAACCTGAATGCATTCGGCGACAACCGTCCGCCGAACTCGGGCGCAACCGGGATCATCTACAATCCAGCGGGACCCAGTCCCATCTTCTCCACCACCCGGTCCAACTACACCATCGTGAAGGATCAACTGGTATTCGGAAATCCCACGCTGCCGCCCGGACCATACGGCGTCTTTTCCGTGGACCAGGGCTTCAAGAACGCCTCGCTCCAGAATTATTCGCTGAATACGCAATACCAGATCGGCAGCGGTGTGGTTGCCGAGGCGGGTTATGTCGGCAGTCTGGGGCATCACTTGCTTAACGTTCTGGATATCAACATGCCTCCGCCTTCGGTGTTGGGCACAGCCGCTACCCGCGCGGCGCAGAACAAGCTCCGGCCGTACTATGCGCAGTTCCCCAACTTCGCCACGATCAACCAGGTGAGCAGCGGCGCAAACTCGCACTACAACGGCCTGATCGCCAGCATTCGCACCAACGCATGGCATGGCCTCACCTCGAAGTTTTCTTACACTTTAGGCCACTCGGTGGACGATGCTTCCGCCGTGCGCGGGCTCACACCCACAGACAGCCGGAATCTCCGCTTCGATTACGGGGATTCCAGTTTCGATGTCCGCCACACGTTCACCAGCTACATCACCTACGATCTGCCTTCGCCGCACGCGGGCCCCAAGCTGCTGGTCCGCGGATGGCAGTTGAACTCGCTGATGACGTTCTTCACCGGGCTGCCGTTTACCGTGACGGCCGGCAAGAACATCAGCGGGACGTTCGAGAGTAAGGATCGCGTGGATGTAATTGGCAACCCGTATGTCTCAGACCATTCGCTCACCAACGGGTACGTGCTATGGCTGAACAAGGCGGC
>JAYTVY010000556.1:0-4333 GCA_043743755.1 Bryobacterales bacterium
CGAAGGCAAGGCCGTTCGCCACTATTCGAGCGCGCGCGCCATTGAGCCCGAAGAGCCGCCCGATCCCGATGCCGAGGCGCCCAAGAAAGAGATTGAGCCGCATGCGGGATTGAATCGCTTTGTGTGGGATCTGCGGTATCACGAGAGCCCGCGCATTCCGGGCTACTATCTGTACGAGTACAACGAAGGCGCCAAGGGTCCCATGATGCTTCCCGGTGCGTATCAGGTGCGCTTGAGCGTGGACGGCAAGACGCTGACGCAGCCGCTTGAGTTGAAACTGGATCCGCGCGTGAAGCTCGCACCGGGCGATCTGGAAGCGCAATTCGCGTTGCTTTCGCGCATTCAGGTGGCCCTGACGCGCGTCTACAACACCGTGCTGCAGATGCGCGATGTGCGCACGCAGCTGGCCGGCCTGCAGCGCCGCCTGCCCGAAGACGATTCCTCCAAACCTCTGCGCGAGGCGGCCGTTGCCCTGGACAAGAAAATCGCCGCGGCGCTGGAAGAATTGATCGATTTCAGAATTGCCGCCAATGAGGATTCGCTGGCCTTTCCGCTGGGTCTGGACGGCAAGCTGGCGGTGCTCGCGATGAACGTATCGAGCGGCGCCGATTCAGCGCCTACCGATCCCGAAGCGCGCGTCTTTCAGAAGTACAGCGGGCAGTTGGATACCAGCCTGTCGCGCTGGCAGTCGCTGGTGTCGAAGGATATCGCCGACTTCCAGAAGCTCGCGGCTGCGCGTGCGTTAGGGCCGGTGATAGTGCATTAGAGTTCGCGGCCTCGCCGGGCGGTCCGGCGCGCGCGGGCCAGGAACATCACGCCGATTCCCGCGGCGATCAAGCTCCAAGTGACCGGCTCAGGCGTTACCACGCTGCCCACGGCGATAAAGGCGGTGAATCGGGTGGAATCGGCGATGCTCCCCGAGCTGGTTATCAACGTCACGTTTGCAAAGCTCGGAGCCACCGCGGTTGTGCCCAACCGGTTCACTGAGGTAATGCCCACCTGCGATGTAAGCAAGTTTATGATTGACAGATCGAGGCCCGAGACTGTCTGTTGGGTCGGCTCGATGGAACCGATATTGGTTGGGACCAGTGGGCCGTTCAGGCCAAAAAGGAAATTTCCCAAATTGTCGTCCACCTCAACCGCCACAACTTGCTGCTCCAGCGTCCACGACACCGAAGCGGTAACCGAACCGGTAAGACACGCTCCGCCATCGCAGTGGACGACGGCGTTGTACATGATGGAAGCATTCAACGAACCGCCGGCGGCGAGCATTGTAAGTAAGACTACAAACTTCTTCAAGATTTACCTCTTTAGTTGAGTCTACAGCACTTTTGGAATCAAAAGCGGAGGCGGACGGAGAGTTGAATCTGCCGGGGGGTCTCGCCCAACGGCACCGGGGTGGGAAATCCGGCCGCACGCCCGGTGCGTCCGAACACGGCAATGCCGAAAGCGCTGCCCAGGATCGGGTTGGGATTGTTCAAATTGGCGTGATTCATGGCGTTATAGAAGTCCGCGCGGAACATCAGCCGCGCCGCCTCCGGCAGTCCTCGCACGGAGAATGATCTGCTGACGGAAGCATCGAGGTTATAGAACCCCGGCCCGGTTAAAGCGTTTCGGCCCGAAGGCAATCCCGTGCCGGGCGGGCCGAAACCCGCGGCATTCAACAGCAGCTCGCCGCCCGGGACCGGCGTGCCGTGCGCCGATTCCAGAGCAGGATTCACAATGCTGGCTCGAGCGAAACCCTTGATGCCGCCGAGGGCATAAACCGTATATGGGAATCCAGAGCGGAAGGCGGCCACTTCGGACACAATCCAATCGCGGGTGACCAGCGCGAGCGGCCCTTTACCGCGCGGGTGGGGCAGGTCGAAGGTGGAGAGCAGGATGAAGTTATGGCGCTCGTCGAAATCGGAATTGCCTCGGTCGCCCCGGCTGTCGGTGGGAGTAGCGAAGCCCGCGATCAGGCGGGCCGGGACCGCGGGCAGCACGCGCGGGTCGGTGAATCCGAAATCGCTGAGGTCGCGGCCCAGCGCATCGCTCTGATTGTCGATGGCGTGGCTCCATGTATAGGAGGCCTGGAACAGACGCCAACCGCGTCGATAGCGCGCCTGGGCTGCCAGCGCATAGTAATCCGAAAGTCCCTGGTTGGCGCGATAGGTGATTAATTGCCCGGGTGGAATGCCGGGCTGCGATCCATTCAACAGCAGGTTGAATCCCAGGGTGTCATTGGTCAGCAAGCGCCGTCCCAGTGACCCCAGCGCATCTACCTCCAGCGTCAGTGATTCCGTAACGCGCTGCTGCACTCCCAGGAACGTGTTCTCCGCATATCCGTTGCGCAGGTGCGGCTGGAAAAAGGTGAGATTGGGAACGCTGGTCTTCAGCGTGCGGAACTGCGCGCCCAGCGCCGGAAGCGCCTGCGCCACGGGCTGGCTGAAGTCCACCGCCGCTCCGCTGAAAGTGATCTGCGCGAAGTCCAGATTGTTGGTGCGCATGGTTTGCCACAGATTGTCAAAGGGACGGTCATAGAAGATGCCGAACGCGCCGCGAAGCACCGTCTTGCCGGAACCCCGCACGTCGTAAGAGAAGCCCGCGCGCACTCCCCAGTCGCCGTTGTCGGCGGAATACAATTGACCCTCCGGGCCACCCGCCAAATTCAAGGACGCGCTTTGCAGCCGTGACAGCAGATCCGTTCCGGGTCCCAACTGGAGCACCGCGTCGCGCTGCTTGCCAACGCTGCGCGGCGATCCGTAGGCGTCATATCGCAAGCCGAAATTCAGCGCCAGCCGCGAAGTGGCGCGGAACGCATCCTGGGCGAAAGCGAAATACTGGCGGTTTCGATAGGTCCGGTTGGAATCGGGTGTTGCGGGATGCGCCAGGTCCTGGCGGTCAATGCTTGCGAACAGGACGTCGGGTGTTCCATTCGCGAACCGGGTGAGGGTGTTGAATTGGTACACTCCGTCGCGCTGGGGTGCGAAGAATCCCTCGATGTTGCGCAGCAGCGCACCGGCGCCAATGGTGGTGACGTGCCGGCCGTGGGTCCAGACCAGATTTTCCAGGAGTTCAGTGGTGTGGTTGTTGTTTTGAAACGGATAAACCGAATTGCTGCCGGGCAAGGCCAGTTGCACGGTGCCGCTGGACAGCGCCGCACGCACGCGCAGCGTGGCCAGTCCGGTGTCGTCATGGTTGTAGCCGACTTCATCAATGCTGTAGCCGAATCGCGCTTCACTGGTGAGCCCGGGGCGGATGGAGTATTCGTGGCTCAATGCGGCGCCAATGCTGGTCTGATCGAATGGCGAGGTGAATTGCGAGTACGGACTCCACAGGAAATCCGGGCGTTCCAGGCGGGCCACCGACACGCGGCCGGTGAGGTGCTGCGCACCGCCGGGAGTAATGTAATCCATTCGCGCGAGGCCCAGCGCACGGTTGATGGATATCGGCGGAGCCAGCATTGCCTTCACCACGCAGCCGGCCGGCGCGGTGAGCACGCAGGGCCCGGCGTCCGCGGCCGAAATCGGCGCGGGATATTTGTTCAGCAGGGCGGCGGCTACGCTCCCGGCGGGCACAGCGGCGGCCAGCGCGCGCGACGGGAAATAGAACGTCTGAGGATCGTCAAGGCTGCGGCCTTGAAAATGTTCGTAGGCGGCGGAGAAAAACAAGCGATCCCGCAACAGGGGGCCGCCAGCTTGAAACCCCGGCTGGAACTCGCGCTGCTTCTGCCGTCCCAGACCGTTCACGTTGCGCTGGAACGTATTCGCGTCCAGCGCCTCATTGCGCATGTAGAAATAGCCCACGCCGTGCCATGCACTGGTTCCCGCTTTGGTTACGGCGTTGGCTACGAAGCCGGACGTGCGGCCGTACTGCGCCGAGAAGTTGCTGATGGAGACGCGATATTCCTGGATGGCTTCCGGCGCCAGCGGAGTCAGCGGGCCCGTCACCAGGTAGTTGTTATTCTCCACGCCGTCCAGCAGGTAGTTCGAAGCGGACGGACGTTGCCCGTTTACCGAGAGCCCCAGCCCGCGCGAAATGCCGCCGTCGGAAGTCACCGCCGGCAGCGTGAACAGGAGCGAGTAGACATCGCGTCCGGGGAGCGGGAGATTAGCCAGCTCAAGCGGGTCAATCACGGCTGAGATGGTGGTTTCCAGAGCGCCCCGGCGGCCGCGCAGAGCGTCGAAGTTTCCCGCATGGCTGTCGTCCACATCGGGGCCATAGAAGGTGACTACCGCCTTGGTGCCCTGCAGAAAAACACTGCGATAGACGCCGGCTTCCCAGACGTCATTCAGAGGTCGCAGCAGAAAACTGAGGTCCAGCCGGCCGGCGACATCCAGATCCATCTCCT
>JAYTVY010000557.1:0-1767 GCA_043743755.1 Bryobacterales bacterium
CTTTAAGCCAGGCGATCTTCATACCCTCATTCTTTCCGCGAATACCAGCCCGCTACCTGGTCACCTGAAAAGCCGCCCGAGCGTGTCGATGCGAGCAAACAAAAGCACTGCAATGTACGGCAGGCCCCCCGGCCTGCCGCCGGCCCCCTGGCCGGCGATCTGCCGGTCCGGTTAAAAGAGCGCTCAAAGCCGCGAGCCCGAATCTCAGAACGCCGCCGCTTAGCTAACGCTCGCCGCTCTGCTGCAGCAGCTTCGCCACTAGCGCGGTCCACCCCGTCTGATGGCTTGCGCCCAGGCCGGCGCCGTTGTCCGCGTGGAAGTATTCGTAGAACAGGATGTGATCGCGGAAGTGCGGATCGGTTTGGAACTTTTCGGCGCCGCCGAATGCTGGACGGCGCCCGTCGTCGCCGCGCAGAAACAACCGCGACAGCCGGCGCGAGATTTCGCCTGCCACTTCACCCAGGTGCATTTTGTTTCCGGAGCCGGTGGGGAAATCCACTTTTAGATCGTCACCGAAATAGTGGTGGAACTTCTGCAGTGACTCGATGATCAGATAGTTCACCGGAAACCAAACCGGACCGCGCCAGTTTGAATTGCCGCCGAAAATGCCCTGCGCCGATTCCGCCGGTTCATAGTCCAGCCGGTATTCATGCTCCTCCAGCTGCATTACGCACGGGTGGTCCTTGTGAAAGCGCGAAACGGCGCGGATGCCGTAGGGTGAGAGGAACTCATTCTCATCCAGCATGCGCTCCAGAATGCGGACCAGGCGATCCCGCTGCACCAGCGCCAGCAGAATTCGGTCTTTCTGGCCTTCTTGCGACATCTCCGCGATGTTCCCGCAAAGGTCCGGACGATTGCGCCGGAACCACAGCATGCGTTTCGTGAAATGCGGCAGCCGCTCAATGTCGGCTGGATCGAGTGTGGCCACTGCGAACAGCGGAATCAGACCCACCATGGAGCGTATGCGCACCGGAGCCTTAGGACCGCCGGGAGTCTGGATGCGATCGTAAAAGAAACCGTCTTGCTCATCCCACAAGCCGCCGTCGCCCATCATGTTCATGGAGTGCGCGATGTACAGGAAGTGCTCGAAGAACTTACTGGCGATATCTTCATACGTGCTGTCAAAACGCGTCAGCTCGCTCGCGATGCGCAGCATGTTCAGGCAGTACATCGCCATCCAGGCGGTGGCGTCGGATTGCTCAATGCTCAATCCCGCGGGCAGCGAGCTGCGGTCAAACATGCCGATGTTGTCCAGCCCCAGGAATCCGCCTTCGAAAATGTTCTTGCCCTGCGAGTCCTTGCGGTTTACCCACCACGTGAAATTCATCAGCAGCTTGTGGAACACGCCTTCGAGGAAATGCCGGTCGCCCTTGAATACCGGCTCGGCGAGATGCACGCCGCGCTGCCGGGCCTCGTCCATTTCGCGGCGCTGCAGCATCCGCTGCTCCACCTTGTATACGCGCAAGCACGCCCAGGCGTGCACCGGCGGATTCACATCGCCGAACTGCCACTCGTACGCTGGGATCTGTCCGGAGGGCGACATGTACCATTCGCGCAGCAGTAGCTTGAGCTGGTGTTTGGCGAAATCCGGATCCACCATCACGAACGGAATCATATGAAACGCCAGATCCCAGGCCGCGAACCACGGATACTCCCATTTGTCCGGCATCGAAAGCACGTCGTCGGTGAACAAGTGGTTCCAGGTGCTGTTGCGCCCGTGCAGCCGCTCCGGCGGAGGCGCCGGCATGGTGGGATCCCCGCGCAGCC
>JAYTVY010000558.1:0-9484 GCA_043743755.1 Bryobacterales bacterium
TGAGTTTTTCCAATCCCAGCATGATGGTTTCCGGAGAGACGCGCCTCAAGTTGGATGCCGCGGGACGCCTGGTTGAATTCGAGAGCGTGCCTCCCCAGATCGACGACACGCCGGCAAAAAGCGGCGACCCCGATTGGAGTCCGCTGTTCAACGCCGCGGCGCTGGACGTTAACCACTTCAATCCCGTTAGTCCGCGCTGGACTCCCACCGGTCCTTTCGATCAGCGCGCCGCGTGGACGTGTTCGTTTCCCGGTTGGCCGCCCGACGCATTGCGCATTGAGGCGGCGTCCTGGCGGGGCAAGCCGGTGTCCTTCCTGATGATCGGACCCTGGTCGCGGCCGGAGCGTGTTGAGATCGTCAAGCCCACCGCCACGCAGAAAATCGGTCAGGCGATTAACATCGTCCTCTTCTTTGCCGTCCTGATTGGAGCCTGCCTGGTAGCTCGACACAACGTGCGGACCGGACGCGGCGACCGCCGGGGTGCTTCGCGGCTCGGATTTTTGCTGGTCGCCCTGAATCTACTCGCGTGGCTATTCGAGGCTCATCACGTCGCGGATTTCGACGAGGTCGTACTCCTGGCCTTTGGAGTTGCGGTCTGTCTGGAAGTGGGTGCGGCTGTCTGGATCCTCTATGTCGCGCTGGAGCCATATGTCCGCCGCCACTGGCCGGGAATGATTATCTCCTGGACCCGCATGTTGAGCGGCCGACTACGCGATCCGGTTGTGGGGGGGCACGTGCTCGCGGGACTGGCGGCCGGCGCATTGCTCGCTGTCATGGTTGAATTGTTGCCCATACTGAACATGCAAATTGGTGGACCGCCGTCGCGCTTCATCAATCTCAACACGCTAGCTGGCGTTCGTTCCCTGGTTGGCTGGCTGCTGGAAAGCGTCCCGGGAGCCCTGCTGTCCGCCCTGGTCCAGTGCTTCCTTTTGTTTTTGCTTCGGCTTCTGCTGCGCCGCGAAAAGCTGGCCGCGGCCGGGTTTGTGGTGCTCATGTCGATCTTTTATGCGCTGCTATCGCCGGGCAGTGTGCTGATCGCGCTGCCCATCCGTTTGCTCCAGAACATTCTTCTGGTGACGATCCTCTTGCGCTACGGCCTGGTCGCGCTCGCCGCCGCGTTTTTCGCTGTAAATTTGCTCATCACGTTCCCCGTGACCGCCGACTTCTCCACCTGGTACGCCGGCACCACCGTCTTCGCATTGTCGCTGCTGCTGGTTCTCGCGGGCCTTTGCTTCCAGACCGCGCTGGCCGGCCGAAAACTATTCAAGGCCGACTTGCTGGACAGTTAGCACAGCGCTGGGGCAGGTTATTTCAACCCCTCCAGCTTGTCATCCAGAAACTTTAGCGAAGCCTCCAGCGTCTCCCGATGCCGCGGATGCCGGGCCGCCTTTATCTCGCGCAGAATTCTCGTCCGCGTAAGCATCAGGCTGGCCGTTTGCAACTCCTTTTCAGTCGCTTTCGGCCGCTTGTCAGCTCGTCTCTCTTCCGCCGCCTCTATCTGAGACTCGATGGATTTGCTTTCCCAGCCTCGGGCCATAGCGCCTCCCTATTCGTAGCGTAGCGCTTCCACCGGTGCAACGCGAGTGGCGCTTCGAGCGGGGTACAACGTCGCCACGACGCTCACGAACATCGCCGCCGCCGCGATCCACAGCGCATCCACCCAGCGCGGCTGGAACGGCACATAGCTGACTGCGTATACGTCCTGATCGAGGCGCAGCCATTGATAGTGATTAGCCAAAAACGACAGCGTGTACCCCACCACCAGTCCGATAACCGTCCCCACCGCGCCGATCATCACGCCTTGCGCCATGAAAATCTTGCGAATCTGCTCCCGCCTCGCGCCCATCGACATCAGAATCGCGATATCGCGATTCTTCTCCATTACCATCATCACCAGCGTGATCAGAATATTCAGCGCCGCCACCAACTGGATCAGTCCCACCGTCACCGCCGTTACGATTTTTTCCATGTTCAGCGCGTTCAGAATCTGGCGATACTGCTCCATCCACGTATTCGCCGCCAGTTTGGGACCGATGATCTTCTCCGCCGCCCTGGCCACCTCGGGCGCATGATAAATATCGTCCAGCCGCAGCTCGATGGAGTTCACCGCTTCACCCGCCGCGAACACCTGCTGCGCCGACTTCAGACTGGTGAACGCCCACCCGTTGTCGATGTCGTAAAACCCCGATTCGAAAATACCCACCACGCGAAACGAATAACGAGTCGGCCGCGGCCCGAACGGCGTCAGCTCGCCTTGCGGGCTGATGATGTTCAGCACCGAGTGGTGCATCATTCCCAGACTCTGTGCCAGGCGCGTTCCCAGAATGATTCCCGGCAAACCGGTAGTCCGCTTCAAATCCTCGAAGGAGCCTTTTTTCAGGTGCAGCAGAAGGTCGCTGGGCGCGTCCAGCGGCACGCCTTTCAACTCCGCGCCGGCCGATTGAATCGGTCCGCTCGCCAGCACATACCCGTACAATCCCGGCGAGGCATTCACCACGTGCGGGATCGCACGCAGCCGCGGCGTCAATTCGCGCCAGTTCTCCACCCCGTAGAGCGGTTCCTTCTCCAGCACCTGCACATGCGCCGTGGCGCCCAGCAGGCTGCGCTGCAGAGTATTGCGAAAGCCGTTGTTGATGGCCAGCGCGATCACCAGCGCCATTACGCCCGCCGCCACGCCGATCACCGAAATCACGGTGATGATCGAGATCACCGCTTGCTTGCGTTTGGCCCGCAAGTAGCGCCGCGCTACGAACAGCTCGAAGGAAGCTGCCATTGCGCTTAGCTTTCGGGACGCATCAGCGGGAACAGGATCACGTCGCGAATCGATTTCGAATTCGTCAGCAGCATGGTCAGCCGGTCGATCCCGATGCCTTCGCCGCCCGCCGGGGGCATGCCGTAGCTCAGCGCCCGAATGTAATCCTCATCCATCTGGTGCGCTTCTTCGTTGCCCTTGGCGCGCATCGCCAGCTGCATCTCGAAGCGTTCTCTCTGCTCGCGCGGATCGTTCAGCTCGGTGAAAGCGTTGCCGATCTCCATCCCGGCCACGTAAATCTCGAAACGCTCCACAAACGCGGGATCGTCCGGTTTGCTCTTGGAAAGCGGCGAAACTTCCACCGGATAGTCGTACACAATCGTAGGCTGCACCAGCGTGGCTTCCACGCCGCGCTCGAAGGCTTGTACCAGTTCCTCGCCCTTCAGCCCCCGGTCGCCCACCGCCTCGCGCATGGTCACGCGCCGGAAGTTGCCGAAGTCGATTTGGACCCCCTGAAATTCCACTACCGCCGAGCCGGTGGCGTCGATTGCGGCTTGCCGCAGCAGATCCTCGGTCAAATCCATCAGCCCCTGATAATCCGTGTAAGCCTGATAGAACTCCAGCATGGTGAATTCGGGATTGTGATGCGTCGAGATGCCTTCATTGCGGAAATTACGGTTGATCTCATAAACCCGGTCCAGGCCGCCCACTAGCAAGCGCTTCAAGTACAATTCCGGCGCGATCCGCAGGTACAGGTCGATATCCAGCGTGTTGTGATGCGTCACAAACGGCCGCGCGGCCGCGCCGCCGTACAGCGGCTGCATCATCGGCGTTTCCACTTCCAGGAACCCTCGCGTATCGAGTTGCTTCCGCAGCGATGCCACGATCTTGGCCCGCGTCACGAACACGCGCCGCGATTCGGGATTCGCGAGCAGATCGAGATAGCGCTGGCGATAACGCAGCTCGATGTCTTCCAGACCGTGCCATTTTTCAGGCATGGAATGCAGGGTTTTCGATAAAAACTCCAGACGCTCGGCGTGCACGCTCAATTCGCCCGTGCGCGTGCGGAACAAATAACCTTCCACGCCCACGATGTCGCCCAGGTCCAGCGCTTGATACAGCTCGTAGTCCTTTTCGGGAACCGCATCCTTCCGGACGTAGATCTGCAAGCGCTCGCCGTCCTGCTGCAGATGCGCGAAGCCGGCCTTGCCCATGCGCCGCACCGTCATCACGCGGCCCGTGATGCGAACCTGCACGCGGTTCGCCTCCAGCTCCGCGGCCTGCCCGGCGCTATGCTCCGCCAGAATCCCCGGAATGGTATGGGTAAAATCGAAGCGGTGTCCATACGGCGCATAACCCAGTTCCTGGATCTGCGCGATGCGCGCCACGCGCTGCTGATATAGCTCGTCTTCTAACGCCAAACATCTCTCCTTGAGCCCTCAGTATAATTGACCGTTGGACTCGCTCTCCATCGTCATCCCCGCATACAACGAAGAGTCCCGGCTGCCCGCGACTCTGGATCGGATCTTGGCCTGGGTGGAATCCGGCGCTCTGAACGTTGGCGAAATCATCGTCGTTGACGACGGCTCGTCGGACGGGACGGCCGCCGTCGCCGAACTATACCCGGCCATACGCGTGATCCGCAATCCCGGCAATCGCGGGAAAGGTTACGCCGTGCGGAACGGCATGCTGAAAGCCCAGGGCGCGTGGATCCTCTACACCGATGCCGATCTTTCAGCTCCCATCGAGGAAGCGGTCAAACTGCATTCCGCCGCCATCGCGCAAGACGCCGCCGTCGCCATCGGCTCGCGCGCGCTGGACCGCTCGCTGGTCGCCGTGCATCAATCAGCGTTTCGCGAATACTCCGGCCGATTCTTCAACGTCATGATGCGCATGCTCACAGGCTTGCCGTTTCACGACACGCAGTGCGGCTTCAAGCTGTACCGGCGGGACGCCGCGCAAGCCATCTTCTCCCGCCAGCAGCTCGACGGATTCAGCTTCGATGTGGAAGACCTCTACCTGGCGAGCCGCCTCGGATTAAAAACAATCGAGGTCCCCGTCCGCTGGAGCAACGTGGAAGGCACCAAGGTGAGCCTGCGCCAGGGTCTCAAATCCTTCACCGACCTCGCCCGCATCCGCCTCCGCCCGCGTTGACTACCTCTTCACAATCACTTCCCGCAAGTGATCCCGCGTCAAAAAAAACTTCACCGTACTGAAATTCTGAAACAGCTTCTCCAGACTTCGATTATTAAAAAACTGCGCCGGCGCCCGATCCCCCCGCGACACCAGGCTCAACGTTTTCGCATCCACGATCCGATACGAGTGCAGAGGAATCGAAGCCGCCCGCTCATCGGCATTGAAAAACGCCAGCAGACAGGACGACGGCCGCAAGATGCGCGACAGCCGCATCACCGTCTGGTCCAGCAGCGACGGCGTCATGAACTGCAGCGTGTCCCAGATCAGCGCCCCATCAAACTGTGCTTCCGGAAAATCCAGCGACTGCTCGAAAAACTGCCGCACGCGCAGCGGGTCGCTCTGGTTTCGCAGAAAGTCGGGCCCCTGCCCAAAACAATCGTCGAGCGAATACAAGATGTCCTCGGACGAGATCCGGTGCCCCAGGCTGGTGATGAAACTGATGTTCGCCTGGCTGGCGCCGCCCAGATCCAGGATAGATAAATTGGATTCGCCCTGGATGGCGGAAAAGAACTGATCCAGCCCGTTGCTCGAACGAATCCGCGCGCTGGTCTGCGTGCCCAACTCAAGCGTGGCCGAATGGTCTCTGGGCAAACCCGTCCCCCGTCTTCTTACGCCTGGCGTTTCACGTCCACCGGAACGCCGCTGGCTACCGGCGCGGCGGCGGCTTGCTGCACCGCGGGCCGGGGCGCGGCCGGCGCCGGCTGTTGCCGCACCTCAGGTTTCATGATGTCGATGCTGCCCTTGAAGTAGGCGCCGTCCTCAATCACAATGCGCGCGGTCTTGATATCGCCCACCAGCCGCGCGTCCTTGCGAATGTCGATCTTTTCGGACGCTTCCACGTTCCCCTGGATAGTCCCGAGCACGACGATTTCACGCGCCTTTATACCCGCCTGCACCTTGCCGTTGGGACCCACCGTGAGCCGGTGTTCCTGCAGCTCCACCGAGCCTTCAATCTCGCCGTCGATGGTCAAGTCCTCGCGGCTGAATATCTGGCCTTTGATCATTACCGACTTCCCGATCATGGCTGTTCCGCGGCCTTCCTGCGTATGCTGGCTGGGAGCCGGCGCGGTAGACATGGCCGGACTGCTGCTTGCGGCCGACGGCATCGGGCTGCCTGTCTTGGCTGGATATTCGTCTTCCTTCTTCTTATTCCACATTATTAGGGCGCTCCTCTCCTGCTAGTCACTATGGTACTACGGTACAGTGCCGGGAGCGAGCTAATCCTCTGCAATTACACGTCAGCTCAGCGCCTCGTGGAGCAAGTCCCCCATGGATCGGATTTTTTCCGGCTTCCAGTTCGGCGCCTGGCGCAGGTACGAATGGCCGTCCGCCCACAGCAATCCGATCAGCGTCTCCGCCACGATCCTGGCCCCCACCGTCCCCAGCCTTAGCGGCTCCTCGTTGCCCTTGCTGCCTGGAGCCTTTGCGCGCAGGATCCATTCGTACTGCGCCTCCGCCAGCACGTAAAACCACAACGGGGCATTGTCCGCGAATATCTTGTCGAGAGTAACCAGGGCCGGGTTCGTATCCCAATCGGCAACCACGGCCTTCCCGATGCGCAGGTTCTCATCGGCGATGGGCTCGACGCCCATGAGACGCGCGACATCTTGCCCGCTCGGCAATCCCATGGCCATGCCGCGCAAGAGATTCCGCTGCGCCAGATTGGACGGGTTCATGACGGGATCAAGGGCCGCGCTTTGAAGCTGCGCGATGGTAAGATCGCCGGCCGCGGCTTGCGCGGGTTTGGAAAATTCAGGCAGGAATCCCAGCGGATTCACCAGCGAAGTGTCGATCTTGTACGCGGGCTGCACGCGCTTTACGCCGCCGTTCCCAATGGAACCTCCGATGTCGAAGAAGAGACTCCAGTCAATCGCCCACTGCTGCGGGAATTCATCGAAGCCGTTCAGCCCCCGCTTCTGCACGCCCGCGAAGATGAAAAAACGCCCCGCCAGCCCGCGGCGGACCTCGTCCGGCGTCGCCTGATTCGGATCCGCTCCCCCGGCCAGCCGCGTGTTCAGCCGGTAGATCGGCCGCACCATCGAGTGCCCAAAACGATACGCCGCCACTGAGAACTCGACCGGCATGAACGCATCCTCGCGGAATTTGTAAAACGCGAAGTGCGGCGGATTTTTCCAGATAGGCTGGTGCTTTCCCAGATGCGGCAGGATTTCGTGCACTACGCGCTCCCCGCAGATCTTCACCAGAAAATCGTTCACCACGATCCACTGATAGTGCCAGCGCACCTGCTGCTGGATATCGCAAAATGACGCCGCCGGATCTTTATCCACCTGTTTGTTGTGGAACTGGAGCATCGCCGCGTGCAACTGCGAAACCACCACGTTTTCATCGTTGCGCTTGTCGCCGATCAGCGCCCGCCTCGCCGCCTGTGGGTTATTCGGATCGATATAGCGCGGCAGATCGCGAACGTGAGTGGCCTTGTCGTTCTCAAATAAAGCCCGCCCCAGCCGGAACTTGTTGCCGTTGTACATGTACGGCTGATCCGCCGGGCCGCGGCCGTACACCGAATCCAGATCCAGCCGCGGCGTGCGGAAATCCACCAGCGCGTCCGGATCGTTCTGCTGCTGCAGGCTGGACGCGGGATCGAACGTGATGTCGTGATCGATGAATTGTCCCAGGTAGGTGTAACCCGACGGAATCCCGGCGTTCTCTTCGTCGTCCTGAATGCGCTGGTCCGTCTCAGGCGAGGCCGAGGGCAGCTTGGGATTGTTGGCATCCGCCTCCGGATCGGCGGTCATTTTAAGACCCAGCGCCATCAGCGCCTCTTTGGGAAATTCAGCCGCGGGCAGCGACCGGAACAGCCGCCCGAAGCGCCCCTCAAACAACGAGGAGCGCGGAGCCGAGTTGTCGCCCCGCACCCCACCCCCGTGCGCCGCCGGTTGCCGCTTCTTCGTATCGATCACGGGATTCGTCATGTTCCCTCCTGTGTAAAAGGTGCCTGCTTAGCGCGCCGTTTCTGCTTATATTATCCCCCCTTTTGCGGGGACCGCTTCCGGCAACAGAACTGCGGCGCGTACGCGACGTAGAGCGAATCTTGATTCGGAAGCGAAGGATTCAGCCTGTTAGAGTCGCAATCAGAGGTTCGGAAGGCGCAAGATAGCTGTTTGTTCCATGAACTCGCGGGCGTTGAAGATTCGCGAAACTTTCCAATCCTTTGGGAAGTGCCGCTTGTTGCCGGTGATCAGGAAGTCAGCGCGTGCGGTCTCGGCGCATTCCAGGAAACGGTTATCGGCTTCGTGCGTTGCTTCAGCGAGCGTGCGCGTCGGATGTACCAACCGGCTGGCCGCGCCGATGTCAAGCAATACGGCTTCGACCCGGCGGGGATCAAATTTCAATCTTGGCTTATAAAGCACGCGCTGGTACTCGGCCAGAATCGGCGGCGAAACAAAAAGGGAGATGTTGCCACGCAACGCCAGCAGCAGGACCGTCGCTTCCAATCCGTTTGGCTTTAGCTGCGCAGAGACAATGGTGTTGGTGTCCAGGACAACCCGGATCATTTGGCGCGTTGCTTAGTGGTATTTTTCGCGGCTTGCTCAGCGCGCACTTCAGCGATGATTGAATCGATCTCGCGCATGGTCGTTTTGTCCGTACCGTTGCGCTTGGAAGATGCCCACATTGCTTTAAGCGAATCGGGAGCCTCATCTCTCAGACGCCGAAGGAAGACGCGGCGCTGGGTACGGTTGGCTGGCGCCGTAGCGGCGGCACGGCGCTGGGGAGTCACGACAAAACTACCCTGGACCAGGGTGACATCGACGCGATCCCCGTCAGAGACGCCGGCCAGGTTACGCAGACGGCCAGGCAGTGAAATGCGGCCATCTTGCAATTTGGTCCTGAAGGTCATAAACGTAAGGTTGCTTAACTTTGGGCTGCTTGCGGGCAAACCACTTCTTCTGAGGGAAGGATAGCAGGAATTCTGAGATCAGGAAGATTCGTGAGTGCCGCCAGCCCCAGAACCCCATGGGATAATGAAAGAGCCGTGTCCAAGTCCAAAGAGCTCGAGCAGCAACTCGAACGCAGCGAGCAGCAGCTTCGCTTGCTCCAGAAAATCAGCCGCTACATGGTGCGCGACATCGCACTCGACGAAGTTCTCAAGGGCGTGGTCACGCTGGTCGTGGAGTTCATGGCCTGCGACTCCTGCCTCCTTTACCTGCTGGACGACAATGAACTGGTGCTCCGCGCCGCTAATCCTCCGCACCCCGCCGTCGGCAAAGTAAAGCTCGCTCTCACCGAAGGACTCACCGGATGGGTAGCGCGCGAGCGCCGTCTGCTGGCCATCTCGCGCGAAGCCTATCACGATCCGCGCTTCAAATTCTTCAGCGATCTTCCCGAGGACACCTTTGAGGCCTTTCTATCGGCCCCCATCCTCTCGCGGCACCGCGTGGAAGGCGTCATCAATGTGCAGCACCGCAATCCCCACCCTCACACCGGCATCGAAATGGAATTGTTGACCACCATTGGCGAGCAAGTAGGCAGCCTGGTGGCGCTCTCCGGCGCCCAGCGGCCGCAACTGGTGGGATC
>JAYTVY010000559.1:0-3453 GCA_043743755.1 Bryobacterales bacterium
ATGGGTGCCTCAAGATCGTACTCCGGCACAAACTGGCCACCATGGGCGTCTCGTTGCTGGTGCTGATCGCCACCGGTTACATGTTCGTCATTATCCCCAAGGGCTTCATTCCCGTGGAGGACACCGGGCAGATCTTCGGCTTCACCGAAGCCGCGCAAGATATTTCATTCGAGGCCATGTGGGCGCATCAGCGGCGGGTGGCTGCCATTCTGAAAGACGATCCGAATATCACGGCGGTAATGTCGTCCATCGGCGGCGTGGGTTTCGGCGCGGCGGGAAATTCCGGACGCGTTTTCATGCATCTGAAACCGCGCAAGGAGCGCGCGCTGGGCGCCGAGGCCATCATCCAGGAATTGCGTCCCAAGTTGTCCAGGATCCCCGGTATCAGCGTATATCTCCAGGTGCCGCCCACTATCCGCATCGGCGGCCAGCTTACCAAGAGTCTCTATCAGTACACCCTCAGCGGCACAGACTTCAAGGAGCTGCAATACTGGGCGCCCAAGATCGAGAGCAAGCTGCGCGAGAGTCCGGTGCTGCAGGATGTCACCACCGATCTGCAGCTCACCAGCCCGCAGGTGATGGTGAATATCGATCGCGACAAAGCGCTGGCGCTGCAGGTGACCGCCGACCAGGTGGAGAACGCGCTGTACAACTCCTATGGCAACCGCCAGATCTCGACGATTTACACGCCCTCGAATCAATATCAGGTGATCATGGAAGTGCAGCCCAAGGATCAGACGGACGCGGCCGCGCTTTCGAAACTTTACATCTCCGCGGGCAACGGGCGGCTGGTGCCGCTGGCTGCGGTGGCCACCTTGACTCCCACGGTGGGTCCGCTCACCGTCAACCATACCGGACAGCTTCCGTCGGTCACGGTTTCGTTCAATTTGAAACCTGGGGCCGCATTGAGCCAGGCGGTGGAGACCATTGACGCCAGCCTCACCGAACTGCGGCTGCCGGTCACCGTCACTGGAAGCTTCCAGGGCAGCGCGCAGGCGTTTGAGACCTCGCTCAACAGCATGTGGCTGCTGCTGATCGTCGCGACGCTGGTGATCTACATGGTTCTGGGCATCCTGTATGAGAGCTTCATCCATCCGCTCACCATTCTCTCGGGACTGCCGTCGGCGGGATTTGGGGCGCTCTTGACGCTGCTGCTCTTTCACATCGAGCTGAGCCTGTATGCGTTCGTGGGCTTGATCATGCTGATCGGCATCGTGAAGAAGAATGCCATCATGATGATCGACTTCGCGCTGGACGCCCAGCGCAAGGAAGGCAAGAGCGCGGTGGAGGCGATTTATCAAGGCTGCCTGGTGCGCTTCCGTCCCATCATGATGACCACTGCCGCGGCGCTGCTGGGCACACTGCCCATCGCGCTGGGCATCGGAGCCGGCGCCGAATCGCGGCGTCCCCTGGGACTCGCGGTGGTGGGCGGCCTGCTGTTCTCGCAGTTGCTGACGCTGTTTCTGACACCGGTAGTGTACATTTACCTGGATCGTTTCCAGAACGCCGTAGGCCGAAGTTTCACGCGCAAGAAGAAAACGGTGCGAGAGCAGCGAGTGCCCGAACCGGTGGGCGTGTGATGCGCTGCGCGGTCTCGGTGGCGCTGGTGCTTGCGGCCGCGCTGGCGGGACAGACGCGGGGACCGCGCAAAGCGTCGCCGAAATCGGTTGAGACCGGACCGTATAAGATCCCCTCCCCGACATTTCGCGGCACCCTGACGACCATGGACAATTCCGAGATCGTGCTCCAGATGGAAGGCGACCAGACGGTCTCCATCCGGCGCACCCGCAAGACGAAATTCCTCCAGGATGGCAAGGATGTAAAGGCGTCTGCCATCGCCCTCGGGACGGCGCTGGAAGTGGATGTAACCGAAGGTCCGGATTTGAAGCCGGTGGCGCTCAGAGTGGTCGTGAAATAACGTGTTGAAGTAAGCGTGATAAACTCCCTCAGGATACAAGATGGAAATTACGCAACCTTCCACTCCTCAACACTCGGAAATTCTCACTGCCGAGGCACTGCGATTTCTAGAGGATCTGTCGCGCAACTTTGAGCCGCGCCGGCTAGAGCTTCTAGGGAAGCGGCACGACCGGCAGCGGGCTATCGACGCCGGGGCGCTTCCGGATTTTCTCGCCGAAACGGAGTCGGTGCGCAACGGCGACTGGAAGGTTGCGTCGATTCCATCGGATCTCGGGGACAGGCGCGTCGAAATCACCGGACCCGTGGACCGCAAGATGATCATCAACGCCCTCAACTCGGGCGCCAGCGTCTTCATGGCGGATTTCGAGGACGCCAATGCTCCCACCTGGGAGAACAATCTCGACGGCCAGTACAATCTGCGCGACGCTATCGCCGGTACTATCGCGTTTACCAGCCCCGAAGGGAAGCGCTATGCGCTGGCGCCGAAGGTTGCGACGCTGATGGTGCGCCCGCGCGGGTGGCACCTCCAGGAAAAGCACGCCTGCGTGGATGGACTGGCGATGTCGGGGGCGCTCTTCGATTTTGGGCTGTTCTTCTTCCACAACGCCAAGTCGCTGGTCGCTAAGGGCTCCGGGCCGTACTTCTATCTGCCGAAGATGGAGAGCCACCTGGAAGCGCGGCTCTGGAATGACGTCTTCAATTTCGCTCAAGAGTATGTCGGGGTTCCACGCGGCACTGTCCGGGCGACGGTGCTGATTGAGACCATACTCGCGGCGTTTGAAATGGATGAAATTCTGTACGAGCTGCGCGATCATTCGGCGGGGTTGAACTGCGGTCGCTGGGATTACATTTTCAGTTTCATCAAGAAGTTCCGGAATTTCCCGAAGTACGTGATGCCGGACCGCTCGCTGATCACGATGGACCGGCACTTTCTCGATTCCTACGTGCAGCTTCTCATCCGAACGTGCCATCGGCGCGGGATTCACGCCATGGGCGGCATGGCGGCACAGGTGCCCATCAAGAACGATCCCGCCGCCAACGACAAAGCTCTTGAAAAAGTACGCCAGGACAAACTGCGCGAGGTGCGCGCGGGTCATGACGGCACCTGGGTGGCGCACCCGGGACTGGTGTCCATCGCCAAGGAGATTTTCGACGCGGGGATGCCGGAGGCGAACCAGATTGGACGTGTGCTGGAACCCAAGAAAGTCACGCCGGAGGATCTGCTCAGCGTGCCCGGCGGGCCTATCACCGAAGCCGGACTGCGCTGGAATATCGATGTCGGGCTGCGCTATGTGGAAGCGTGGCTGCGCGGATCGGGGTGCGTGCCGATTTACAACCTGATGGAGGATGCCGCGACCGCCGAAATTTGCCGGTCGCAGGTCTGGCAGTGGGTGCGGCACGGCGCGCATTTCGACGACGGACGCGCGATCACGGCCGATTTTGTGCGGCAGGCGATCGGCGAGCAGCTGGTGAAGATCCGGCGAGAAATCGGAGTACCCGAATTTAATCTGAGCCGCTTCGTCACCGCGGGCGATT
>JAYTVY010000560.1:0-6694 GCA_043743755.1 Bryobacterales bacterium
CTCCCCAGTCCCCGCCCCAGATCAGGCCGTGCTTGCGGGCCAGCAGGCCAAGAAACGAAAAATCTCCTTTCCAGGAAGGCTCGCCGCCGGCCACCTTGACGATGTCGCAGGCCAGGCCGTAATTGTGCACGCCGACAGTCCGCAGTTTGGTCGCGTGTTGAGCGAACAGTTGCTGCTGGCGCGCCTGGCTGCGGAACGTTTCGAAAACCATGGTTTCAAATCCGAGCACGCGGCTGTCGTCGATAATCTTCTGGACGGCATCGCGCATCACCGGCTCCAACAGGGCGGCATCGTGGATTCGCTGCACGGTTGCGAATCGAGGATCCTTGGCAACCACGTCGGTGAAGAAGGACATGCTTGATGGTAGCTCCCTGGTATCCTGTACGGTTGATGCACAGACTGATTCTGCTGGCGGCCTGCGCCTGTGCGCTGGGCGCCCAATCTCTTTCAGACACGTATCGGGAGACGGCCAACCGGCTCATTGACGCCGCGCTTGCGGACGACGGCGGATACGAAAAACTCTCCTATCTATGTGACCGGATCGGGAACCGGCTGGCGGGATCGCCGGGTCTGGAAAAAGCGATTGTGTGGGCCGCCGCCCAGATGAAAAAAGACGGCTTGCAGAACGTGGTTACGCCGCGCGTGAAGACGCCGCACTGGGTGCGCGGGCGGGAGAACGCATCGATCACCGAGCCGGTGGATCGCCCTCTGACGATGCTGGGGCTGGGCGGGAGCGTTGCCACGCCCAAGAAAGGGATCACGGCGCAGGTGATTGCGGTGGCCTCTTTCGACGAACTCGAGAAGCGCGGGCGGGCAGAGGTAGAAGGCAAGATCGTATTGTTCAATGCGGCCTGGGAAGGCTATTTCAAGACGGTGCAGTACAGGTCCGCCGGCGCTTCGCGTGCGGCGAAACTGGGGGCCGCGGCAGTGCTGGTGAGGTCCGTGACACCCATCAGTTTGCAAACGCCCCACACCGGCGCGCTGGAATACGCAGTGGACGCGCCGAAAATTCCGGCGGCGGCGGTGACCATAGAAGACGCCACGCTCATTCAACGGATGGCGGATTCGGGCGTCAAGGTCATGGTGCATCTTGAAATGGAAGCGCGCACGCTGCCGGATGCGGATTCGGCGAACGTGATCGGCGAGATCCCCGGGCGCGAGAAGCCGGAGGAGATCGTCGTGATCGGAGGGCACATCGATTCCTGGGATGTGGGCGCGGGCGCGCAGGACGACGGGTCTGGAATCATGACCGCGCTGGAAGCGGCGCATCTCATCCAGAAACTGGGGTTGCATCCGCGGCGAACCATCCGCGTGGTGTTCTGGACCAACGAAGAGAACGGCACAGCGGGCGCGAAGGCGTATCGAGAGTGGGTGGGCGACGGGGTGAAGAACCATGTGGCGGCCATTGAAATGGACGGCGGCGCGGAAAAGCCAGTGGGGTTCGGACTAACCGCGGGGGCCACGCAATCGCGTCTGCTCGATCAACTGCGCGATGCAGGGAAGCTGCTCGACCGGATTGACGCAGGCGCCATCCAAGCGGGCGGAGGCGGCGCCGACATTGCGCCGCTGATGCGCGACGGGGTTCCGGGACTGGGGTTGCGCACGGTCGGCACGCACTATTTCGACTGGCATCATACTCGTTCCGATACGGTGGACAAGATAAAGCCGGAGGAGCTGCGGCTAAACATCGCGGCCATGGCGGTGATGGCGTTCGTACTGGCGGATATGCCGGACTCGCCGCGAGGGAGTGAGTGACGATTAACGACCAGCTTGCGGAGCAGGCGCTGCGTGAAGCGCTGGCGCAATTTCCGCAATTCGAGCCGTATGGGCCGGAGTTGAAGTGGCGGGAACTGTATCAGGGCGGAGCGTTTTACGTTGCGTATCGGGAGCAGCCGCCGAAGGAATTGGAAGGGGCCTGGGACTTTCAGAATGCGGTGGTGAAGGGATATAAGAGGCTGGCGGGCTCCTAGCGCGATAATCGGGTTACTGTTTCCAGGTGGTAGGTTTGCGGGAACAGGTCCACCAGGGTCATGGATTCGATTTTGTAGCCGGCGTCCAGGAGCGGGCGAAGATCGCGGGCCAGCGTGGAAGGGTCGCAGGAGACGATCACCGCTTCGCGCGCTTTCAGGCGCACCAGTTCACGGACTACCTTGGGGCCAAGGCCGGAGCGTGGCGGGTCAAGAACCAGCAGGTCCGGGGGGCTTTCGAGTGCAGCGAGGTAATCTTCCGCATTGGCTCGCAGGGCGTCGATTTTGACACCGGCGCGAGTGGCGTTGAATTCGAGATCGCGGTGCGCGCTAATGCCGGATTCCACCGCGGTGACGGAACGAAAACGGCGCGCCAGGGCCAGCGAGAACAAGCCCACCCCCGCGTACAGATCGAGCGCGGTTTCGCCGGTTGCATCGCCGAGCACGGTTTCCACCAGGCGGTCCGCCAGGAACCGGTTCACCTGAAAGAACGAATTGCGCGACACGCGAAACTCGCCGTATTCGATGGCGCCGGTGGGGCCGAGCCCGTCGAAAAGCGAGCGGGCGGCGAATGGAACGGGATCGAGAATTTGAACCTGGATGTCGATCTCATTGGTAAACAACTCCAGCCGTGCATTGAAATGTTTATAGCGCGGAAGCTCGCGGCTAAGAGCGGCAATGGCTTCGTTGAGCTTCGGTGACGAGATGGGGCACTGATCGATGGCGCACAAGCGATGCGAGCTGGCCTCGAAGTAACCGATCTCTCCTCGTTCAACATGGAGCTGCGTGCGATTGCGATAATGCCACGGGTCGCCGGTGACGGCGGGGATGTCGCCCTCGAAGTCGATCTTGCCGGTGCGGCGGAGCGCTTCGCGCAAGATAGAGACCTTGGTTTCCACCTGGAATTCGTACGGCGCGTGCTGGTACTGGCAGCCGCCGCAGCGCGTGAAATATGGGCACGGCGCGGCAATGCGAGCGGGCGCGGGCTCCGCGATTTCAACCACCGCGGCACGCCGCAAGTCATTCTTCGCCCGGGCGACGTCCGCATGGATCAACTCCCCCGGCAGTACGAACGGAACCAGGACCACACCGGCATCGGAGCGTGCGAGTCCGTCGCCGCCATAGACCAGTTTTTCGATGCGTAGAGTTTGCCGGGAAACGTCGTTCCGCAATGGGAAAGCCTGCCCCTACGGTAACATGGGAAATCAATCATGAAAGCACGCATCTTCTCCGGAGTGCAGCCCTCCGGCAACCTGCACATTGGAAATTATCTCGGGGCGCTGAAGAACTGGGTAGAGATCCAGGGCAATTACGAAAGCATCTTCGGCATCGTGGATTTGCACGCGGTGACGGTGCATCAACAGCCGGCCGAGCTGCGCGAGAAAATCATCGAGACGGCGGCGTTGTTCCTGGCGGTGGGGATAGATCCGAAGCATTCGTCCATCGTGGTGCAATCGTCGGTGCCGGCCCATAGCGAGCTGGCGTGGATGCTTACGTGCGTAACACCGGTGGGCTGGCTGGAGAGGATGACGCAGTACAAGGCCAAGTCGGCGGCCCAGGAAACCATTGGCGACGGGCTGCTGCAGTATCCGGTATTGATGGCGGCCGACATTCTGCTGTATCAGGCGGCCATCGTGCCGGTGGGCGACGATCAGGCGCAGCACCTGGAGCTGACGCGGGACATCGCTCAGCGGTTCAACTCGCTGTATGGCGATACATTTGTCATGCCGGCGACGCACTTGCCCGCGGTGGGATCGCGCGTGATGGGGCTGGACGATCCCGAGAAGAAGATGAGCAAGTCGGTGGCGGCTTCGGCGCATGCCGTGGACTTGCTGGATCCGCTGGATCAAGTGAAGAAGAAGATCATGCGGGCCACCACGGACTCGAAGCCCGCGGTGGATTTTGCCGATCTGGGCGCGGGCGTGCGTAATCTGATCAATATCGCGCAAGCGTTTTCCGGTTGGACGCAGGCGCAGGCGGAAGCGGAGTTCAGCGGGCTGCGCTATGGAGATCTGAAGAAGAAAGTGGCGGACATCGCGGCAGCGAAGATCGAACCGATTCAGCAGCGCTACCGCGAGATCGTGGGCGAGCCCGGATACGTGGCGGGCGTGCTGCGGCAGGGAGCGGAGCACGTTTCGCCCATCGCCAACGCCACCGTCGAGCTGGCGAAGCAGCGCATGGGATTGTATACCGCGGGCTGACATGGAAGCACAGCCGGCGTCACTGGCGGCGTACGTTCGGTTGCTCAGGACCAACCGCAATTTCCGGCTGCTGTGGTTTGCGCAGATCGTGAGCGAGATCGGCGACTGGTTTTACGCGGTGGCCATCTACAGCCTGCTGTTTGAGTACACCGGAAGCGGGCGCGCCGTCGCGCTGGCGTTCGTAATGCAGGTACTGCCGCAGTTTTTCATCGCTCCGGCGGCGGGCGTGATCAATGATCGCATCAGCCGCAAGAAGATCATGATTTTCGCGGATTGGACGCGCGCGGGCATCGTGCTTGCGATGCTGCTAGTTCGCGGACCCGCGATGGTGTGGCTGATCTATCCGCTGCTGTGCCTGGAGACGCTGATGTGGGGATTGTTCGAGCCGGGCCACAATGCCGTAATTCCGAATATCGCGCCCGAAGACGATGTGGTTACCGCGAACACACTCTCGTCGATGACATGGTCGGTCAATTTCGCGGTCGGGTTCTCGCTGGGCGGAGTCGCGGCCGCCTGGCTGGGTCGAGATGCGGTGTTCATCCTGAACGCGGGGACGTTCGTGGTGTCGGCGCTGTTCCTGCGCCGCATGCGATTCGCGGAGCCGCACGCCGAAGACCGGCCGCCGCTGAAGGCGCGCGATTTGATGGACTTTTCGCCCATCGCCGAAGGAATTCGCTACGTGATGCGCGACCGGCGGCTGCGCGTCACCATCTTCGTGAAGGCGGGGCTGGGTTTCATGGGCGCAAACTGGGTCCTGGTTCCGATATTTGGAGAGCGTGTGTTTCCCCTGCACGCGGGCGGATTCAGCGCTCAGCAAGCGGGCATGCTGGGCATGAGTTTTCTGATGGGCTGCCGCGGGCTGGGGGCGATTGTGTGGCCGCTGGTGAGCGGACGCTGGGCGGCACGCGACGAGCGGCGGATGCGAATCGGGATTGTGTACGGGTTTCTGGCGGCGGGGATCGGGTATCTGGCGCTGGGACTGTCGCCAGGTTATGGAATCTGGCTGGCGAGCGGCGCGCTAGTACTGGCGCACGCGGGCGGAAGCACGCTGTGGGTCTTTTCGTCGACGCTGCTGCAGTTGAAGACCGAGGATCGGTTTCGCGGGCGCGTGTTCTCGGCGGAGTTTGCGTTCAGCGTGCTGACCATGTCGGTGTCGAGTTATACGGCGGGGGCGATTATCGATGCTGGGGCGAGCCCGGGCCGGGTGGCGATGGGAGTAGGCCTGGCGATGCTGGTCCCAGCCCTGGCTTGGGCCTGGACCCTGACCCGCGAGTGATGTTGTTGTACGGCGGACCCCCAGGTCCGCGCGGGGCCCCCAGGCCCCGCTGCTCGAGCGTGGAATCAACTTGGGGAAGCCGGCCAGGGGGCCGGCTGCGGGGCAGGGGCCCCGCCGTACAAGATCTTGGTGAAGCCTTCATCCAGCGACGGCGGTACCAACCGCCGGGTCATCTCGCGCATGGCTTCTTCCGGCACCACGCGGCTTCGCCCCCGATTTCGCTCCATGCAAACCTCCCACGGCACATCGAAAAACACGGCTTCAATCTCGCAGCCGTGCAGATGCGCGAGCTTTATGTATTGGCGGCGCTCGCGGCGGGTTAAGTTGGTGGCGTCGATGTAAGTAACCGCGCAGCCGGCGGCCAAGCGCTGCAGCACCAGGTGGCGCACGGTAGCGAATACCAAACGATGAATGGTCTGAATCCCCGGATCGTCGGCGATCATCCGCCGCACCTCGTCGGAGGAAATCGGCGTAGGGCCTTGTCGCGCTGCCCAGGTCGACTTGCCCGAGCCGGGCAAGCCGACTAGTACGACGATTTTCAAGCTACGGTATAGCGGTCGGCTGCGAGCAGGCGCTCAGCGATCCCGCGGCGCAAGGCGATCGAGTTGACCGGCTCGAACTTAGTGAACCGCTTCAAGACGGCCAGATTGGTGCGCAGCGCATCGCCTTCCGAGCACGCGGCGAGCACGGTACGGGCCGCGCTTTCCATGGTTTCGAGAGCTTCGCGCAGGAAGACGGCGCACATATCGCGAGCCTGCTCGCTGGGCTTACCACGGCTGGCGATTTTTTGGGTCCGCAGCAACGCGGACTCCATGGCGAACGCTTCCATCATCACGTCGCAGATGCCGGCCAACACTTCCTGTTGCTGCTCGATGGCCGTCAGATACTTCTGATAAGCTACACCCGTCAGAAGCAGCCCCACTTTCTTGGCGTTTTGCGTCAACCGGGTCTCGTCCGCGAATGGACCCTCCAACCTCTCGTCCGGCTTGGGTCCGCCCAGGACTTCCGCGAGCACCCCCTGCGCCGCCTGCACCAGCGGCAGCGTTCCCTTGGCGGCGCGCTTCAGCATGATCCCGGGGACCAGCAGCCTGTTGATCTCGCTGGTGCCTTCGAAAATCCGGTTGATGCGCGAATCGCGATAGGCGCGCTCCACCGCGTAATCCTGGTGGAACCCGTAGCCGCCGTGAATCTGCACACCCTCGTCCACTACGTAGTCGAGCACTTCGGAGGCGTACACTTTGACGATCGAG
>JAYTVY010000561.1:0-5335 GCA_043743755.1 Bryobacterales bacterium
CAGGTCGCCTTAGAGGGTGTGCGGGAAAGACCTTAACGGAGGGCGGGGCGGCGGCCGAGGCACATGAGCGAGATTGGACACGGGGGGGAGCGGCGTCCTACTGTAGAGACTGGAGCGCGACGATGCTACGACTCATTTTTGCGGTGCTGCTGGGCTCGGCTATGTTGCCGGCGCAGACCACCGTGATTCGGATGGGAACGCTGGTCCCCAAGGATTCCCGCTGGCACGAAATCCTGCTGCAAATGGGCGAGGAGTGGAAGAAGGCTTCGGGGGGCAAGGTTGAGCTGAAGATTTATCCGGGCGGCGAGCAGGGCGACGAGCCGTCGATGGTCCAGAAGGTGCGGATCAAGAAGCTTCAGGCGGTGGCGCTTTCCGGCGCGGGCCTGAGCGGGATCGACGCGGCGGTTTCGGCGCTGCAGATCCCCATGATGCTGGATTCCTACGAAGAGCTGGACTACGTACGCGACCGGATCTCGGACCGGCTGGAGAAAGGCCTTGCGGATCGCGGGTTTGTGGTGTTGAACTGGGGCGACGCGGGCTGGGTGCATTTTTTCACTAAGGTTCCGATTACGCATCCGAACGATCTGCGCAAGCTGAGGCTGTGCGTCTTGCAGGGCGATAACACCACCTTTGAGCTTTACAAGATCAACGGCTTTCATCCGGTGGCGCTGGCGGCTACCGATATCCTGACGGGATTGCAGACGGGATTAATCGACGCGTTTCAATCGCCGCCGCTGATCGCGCTGGGAAGCCAGTGGTTCGGCGGAGCCAAGAACATGCTGGATTTGAAATTCGCGCAGCTGGTGGGAGCGACTCTTATCGATAAGTCGGTATGGGACAAGATACCGGCGCCGGTGCGGACGGAAATGCTGAAGTCGGCGCGCACGGCGGGAGTGGGGCTTCGAGATGAGATTCGCAAGGCCGAGGCCCAATCCATTCCCCTGATGCAGCAGTTCGGACTCAACGTGGTGCATCTGGACGCGCCTACCACGACCGAATGGCGCAAGCTGTGCGAGAAAATCTATCCCAGCATCAAGGGGGGCATGGTCCCGCCCGATCTATTTGAGCGGGTGCAGAAATTGCGTGACGAATACCGCCGCGCCCATCCGCGCGCCGCAGCCAAATCGTGAGCGCCATTCCCGTTCCCGACCCGGCTCTCCCGGAGCCGAGTAACTGGTTCTACAAAGCCGAGAATCTGCTCTCGATCCTGGCGCTCTCGCTGATGGCTATTCTTCCGGTCAGCGAAATGGCTTCACGCCAGTTTCACTTTCACGGAGTGCCGGGTTCGGCGGTGATCGTCCAGCAGCTCACGTTGTGGGTAGGCCTGCTGGGCGCGGCGCTGGCCGCACGGTCCGGCAATCTGCTGTCGCTTTCCACCAGCACGTTCCTGCCGGAGAAGTGGCAGGGTCCGGCGCGAATTTTCTTTTCCACGGTGCTGGCGGCAGTGGCGATTTGCCTGGCATACGCATCCATCGAGCTGGTGAAGGTGGAGCGCCAGTCGGGCAGCTATCTGCTGCAGGGGATTCCGAAGTGGTGGGTGCAGTTGATCATGCCGGTGGGGTTCGCGGTGATCGCGCTGCGTGGGGCGTGGCACGCGGGTCCGCGCTGGTGGGCCAAGGCTATCGCCGCCACGGGGCTGTTCATCCCGCTGATACTTTACTACGCAGGATCGCCCGGGCCTGCGGCCATTTTTCAACTGGGGATCGTGCTGATGGTGGTGGCGACGCTGCTTGGGCTGCCTATTTTCGCCGTATTCGGGGGATTTGCGCTGCTGCTGTTCTGGTCCAGCGGCACGCCGGTGGCGTCGATTCCGGTGGAAATGTACAGGCTAGTGGCGTCACCCCTGTTGCCGTCGATCCCGCTGTTCACGTTCGCCGGATACTTAATGGTGCAGGGGGGGGCTACGCGGCGTCTGCTGCGATTGTTTGCCGCGCTCTTCAGCTGGGCGCCGGGAGGAATGGCAATCGTCACGGTGGTGATCTGCGCCATCTTCACCTGGGGCGGGAGCGGCCTGACGATTCTGTCGTTAGGCGGCCTGCTGGTACCGGTGCTGATCAAGGCGCGCTACCCCGAGCGCTTCTCCATCGGCCTGCTGACGGCCTCGGGATCGCTGGGCTTGCTCTTCCCGCCTAGCCTGCCGGTGATCCTCTATGGCGTGTACGCGGGCACGGCGATTGACCGGCTGTTTATCGGCGGGCTGCTGCCGGGGCTGTTGATGGTGTCGCTAGTGGCGGCCTTTGGGATCCAACGGGGGATCAAATTTGGCGCCGTGCGAGACAGCTTTTCAGTGCGCGAGGCGGCGGCGGCGCTGTGGCAGACCAAATGGGAACTGCTGATCCCGCTGATCATGCTGGTGGGGCTTTTCGGGGGCTTCGGGACGCTGACCGAGGCGGCGGCGCTGACGGCGTTCGCGGCGCTGGTGATTGAAGTTTTCATTTAC
Organism: Bryobacterales bacterium; assembly: GCA_043743755.1. Taxonomy (GTDB): domain Bacteria; phylum Acidobacteriota; class Terriglobia; order Bryobacterales; family Bryobacteraceae; genus JALYHQ01. The sequence continues at coordinate 2,441 of JAYTVY010000561.1, forward strand.
CGCGGGCTTTCCTTGAGGAAGGACTATGCGAGGGTGTGCGTGGAATGCGCCACGGTGGTGGGCGGGATCCTGATCATTCTGGGAGTGGCGCTGGGGTTCACGAATTACCTGGTGGACGCGGAGATTCCCACGCGCATCGTGGATTGGGTGCAAGGGCATGTGCATTCGAAGTATCTGTTCTTGCTGTTGTTAAACGCCTGTTTGCTGGTGGTGGGCAGTCTCATGGATATTTTCGCGGCGATCCTGGTGATTGTTCCGCTGCTGAAGCCATTGACAGCGGCCTATGGGATTGATCCGGTGCAGATGGGGATCATTTTTCTCGCGAACCTGGAACTGGGGTATTTGATGCCGCCGGTGGGGATGAATCTATGTCTGGCGGCGTACCGGTTTGAGAAACCGATGTTCCAGGTGTACCGGGCGCTGCTGCCATTTATCCTGGTGCTGCTGGTGGGGGTGTTGTTGATCACCTATGTGCCGTGGATGACGCTGGCGCCCCTGCGGTGGCTGGGGAAGTAATCGGGATGTGTGTTAATATCCCTTTTTGGATTCTCCAAGTGGAGTGAACATCCGTGAAGGTTTATGAAGGCGTTGACGTCCGCAATGTCGGACTGATTGGTCATGGACACTCGGGCAAAACCACGCTGGCAGCGGGTTTGCTCTACACGGCGGGGGCCACATCGCGGCTGACGCGCGTGGATGAAGGCAACACGCCCACCGACTACGACGACGAGGAGATGCAGCGCAAGCTGACCATTTCCACGGCCATCGCGGTGGCCGAGTGGAACAAGAAGAAGCTGAATCTCATCGACACGCCAGGCTTCAATATTTTCTTGAACGACACGCATTCGGGGCTGCGGGCGGCGGACGCGGCGCTAGTGCTGGTGGACGGCGTTGCGGGCGTCGAGGTTCAGACCGAAAAGGTGTGGGGATTCGCGGATGAGTTCGAGCTGCCGCGGGCCATTGTGATCAACAAGCTGGATCGTGAGCGCTCCAGTTTCGAGCGCACGCTGGACAGCATCCAGACGGTGTTCGGCAGGAGTCCGGTGGCGGTGCAGCTTCCGCTGGGCTCGGAAAAAGAGTTCAAGGGCGTCATCGATCTGGTTGTGATGAAGGCCTACACGTACACCAATGACGGCGATGGCAAGGGCAAGGAGTCGGAGATCCCGGAGGCGTACGCCGATGCGGCGGAGAAGGGTCATGAAGCGCTAGTGGAAATGATCGCCGAGGGCAATGACGCCTATATGGAGGAATTCTTCGAGAAGGGCACGCTGCCGGTGGAGCACCTGATCGACGGCCTGCGGCAAGCGGTGCGGGAGCGGCGCATCTGCCCGATCCTGTGCGCGTCGGCGTATCACAACGTCGGGGCGGATCGCGTGCTGCACTTCATCGTGGAACAGTTTCCAGCGCCCACGGAGCGCGGGACCGTGAAGGGCAAGCTGAATGGACAAGAAGTGGAGCGCGCCATCAAGGACAGCGAGCCAGTATCGGCATTTGTCTTTAAGACGGTGGCGGATCCTTTCGCCGGGCGGCTGACATACTTCAAAGTGATGTCGGGCTGCGTGAAGAATGACGCTAATCTGGTGAACTCACGTTCCGGCGTTACGGAGCGGCTGGCGCATATTGGCACGTTGATGGGGAAAACAATTCAGCCTGTAAACGAGCTGCACGCGGGAGATATCGGCGCAGTGGCGAAGCTGAAAGAGACACTGACCGGCGATAGTCTGTGCGACAAATCCTCGGTGATCAGCTATCCGCCCGTGGAGCTGCCGGAGCCGTCCATCGCCTACGCGATTTCGGCTAAGAGCCGGCAGGATGAAGATCGCATGGGGCACGCGGTGCAGCGCATTCTGGAAGAGGATCCGTCGCTGCGGTTCTATCGAGATCCGCAGACCAAGGAGTTCTTGCTGGCGGGCAGCGGCCAGCAGCATGTCGAAGTAATTGTCAGCAAGCTGAAGAAGCGCTACAGCGTGGACGTGGGCCTGCACTCGCCCAAGATTCCATACCGGGAAACGATTCGCGGCAAGGCCGACGTGCAGGGTCGCCATAAAAAACAGACGGGCGGGCATGGTCAATTCGGCGATTGCTGGATACGCATGGAACCGCTGCCGCGCGGCGGGAAGTTCGAGTTCACCAATGAGGTGTTTGGCGGATCCATCCCGCGCAATTTCATTCCGGCGGTGGAGAAGGGCATCGTGGAGGCGGCGGCCAATGGGTTTCTGGCGGGTTTCCCGATGGTCGATTTCCGGTGCATCGTGTATGACGGCTCCTACCATGATGTCGATTCATCGGAAATGGCGTTCAAGCTGGCAGCGCGCAAAGCCTTCAAGGCGGCCATGCAGCATGCCAAGCCGACGCTGCTGGAACCCGTGATGAAGGTAGAGGTGCAGGCGCCGGTGGAGTACGCGGGCGACCTGATGGGCGACATGAACAGCCGCCGCGGGCGCATTTCGGGGATGGATACCAAGGGCAGCACGCAGATTATTCGCGCCGAAGTGCCGATGTCGGAGATGCTGACGTATCAGAACGATTTGATTTCGATGACGCAGGGGCGCGCGTCGTTCAGCATGGAGTTCGATCATTACGACTACGTGCCGTCGCTGCAGGCGGAGAAGATTATCGCGGCGGCGAAGGCGGCTAAGACGGGGGAGGAAGAGGAAGAGGAGTGAGATTGGTGGTAGTGGGGCCGGGGCCGGCCGGGGGGCCGGCTGCGGGCCGGGGGGCCCGCCGTACGACGGACAGGGTAGAGAACAACCCTGCCGGCCAATCAAATCGGCGCGCGGCTCAGGCTGGTTATGAAATTGATGCCGCGGATACTATTCTGACTGAGGCGTTCGTCATTGGTGATAAAGAGATCCACTCCAGCGGAAGCCGCGCAGGCGAGTTGAATCGCATCCG
>JAYTVY010000562.1:0-2919 GCA_043743755.1 Bryobacterales bacterium
TGACGCGGAGCAGCAGAGGCTGCAGCGAGAGCAGCAACTGCGGGAGGCCGAACAGCGGCGGCAGCAACAGCAACAACAGCAACAGCAGCAGCGTGACGCGGAGCAGCAGAGGCTGCAGCGTGAGCAGCAGCAGCGGGAGGCCGAACAGCGGCGGCAGCAACAACAGCAGCCGCGGCCGGATCCGGATAAGAAGGCTGAGAAGGATAAGGCCGAGAAAGATAAGGCCGAGAAGGATAAAAAGCCGCCGCAATAGAACTGGCAGGCGGGAACGCCTGCCGCGCGGGGAGATTACTTCAGGAGGACTTGGAGCTGGGTGTACATCATGATGCACGCGGGGCCCAGGGTTACCAGCAAGACGGATGGGAAGATCAGGAAGAATACCGGGAAGATGAGTTTGACGCCCACTTTGCGGGCGGCTTCTTGAGCGTGCTGGCGGAAGCGGGTTCGGAGGTACTTCGAGTGCGTTTTGAGGGCTGGGGCCAGTGAAGCGCCGAAGCGGTCGCTGTCGATGAGCAGATTGGTAAGTTTGCGCAGCTCGGGTTCGCCGGTGCGCAGGGCGAGGTTGCGAAAGGCGTCGGCGCGCAGATGCCCGGCGCCGAGTTCCAGATAAAGCTGGGCTAATTCGGCGCTGAGCTCGGGATGGGTACGGCGGAGGCCGCGGCTGGCGTCGGCGATGGACTGATCGAGCGACTGTCCGGCTTCCAGGCCGAGAATCATCAGATCCAGGGCGGGCGGAAGCGCGGTACGGAGCCGGCGCGTGCGGGAACGGATGAGGGAAGACAGCACCCGGTCCGGAATCATGAAACCGAAAGCAGCGGCGCAAAAAACCGGCAGGATCAAGGTGGCGCCCGAGTTCTTCAGGGCCAGCGCGACGATGCACACTACCCCGGCCAGGAGGAGCGCCGCGCCGCATTTGATTCCGTAGAAGACGGCCACGGCCGAGGGCCAGCGATAGCCCGCGGTCCAGAGTTGCTTGCGGTGCGGATTCGTCTCGGCCTTGACGCCGGGGAAGTTCTCGCCGATGGAGCGGAAGACGTCGACCAGGACGGTTTGGGTGGGATTACGCGACGGCTCAGTCGAGAGCTCGGCGGGAATGCCGGCGGGTTCGGGGCGCGCGTCGAGGGCGGGGCGCATCCATACCATGTATCCGCTCACCGATATGGCCGCTACCACGAAAGTGAAGAAGGCCGCGAAGATCCAGAGATCGCCGGTCATACTCGAATGTCCACAATCTTTCGGATTACGAAGTGGGCCAGTATGAGGCAAGCCACGGCCGCGGCCACCATATACTTCCCGTAGGGCGTGGTGAACAGCGTCATGATGTAGGCCGGATTCACCACCAGCATCATGCCGACAATCACCAGCGGCAGAATGGTCAATACGGCTCCGGTGAGCTTGCCGTGGGCGGCCAGGGCGCGGACTTCGCCTTTGAGCGAGGTGGATTCGCGCATGGTTTCGGCGAGCTTGGCCAGCACTTCGCCCAGCTTTCCCCCGGTACGGTTTTGCATCTGAACGGCCGCCATGAAGAGATTCACTTCGAGCAGGGGCATGCGTTCGGCCAGGCCCTGCAGGGCGAGCTCCCAGGAGGCTCCAAAGTTGCCCTCGGCGGCCACTTGCCGCAGTTCGGTGGAAACGGGAGGATCGGATTCGCCGGACACTACTTGCATGGCGGAGGCGAAAGGATGGCCGGCGCGCATGGCGCGGGCGAGTGAATCCAGGGCATCCGGAAAACCTTCCTCGAATTTGCGGTAGCGTTTCGTTTTTCGGTGGCGGATATAGATGTAGGGCAGCAGCGCGACGCCGGTGGCTATGGCCGCGGCGCCCCATCCAGGCATCCAGTCCTCGCGCATCAGAATCGCCAGCGTTACGGCCCAGGAAAGCAGCATCAGCAGCGTGACGCGGCCCACGGACCAGCTCAATTCCGCTTGCGCGAGATTGCGCCGCAGAATGGCGGCCAAATCGGAGCGCCGCAACAGCCAAGCCCAGGGAGAAATCGAGCTGATGGATTCATTCTTAAGCACGCCGGAAGCGTCGGGCTCAGGCAGCGCTTGAGACTGGGTGCTTTGGAGGACGAACCAGGCGACCAGGACGGCGAGCGCCGCGGCGAGGAACGTGGTAGCGAAGACCAGGATTCCGGTAAGTGCGAGCACTATCGCCCCCGGCCCACCGCTCCCAGGGCGGCGGTCTCGGCGCGTGCGGGGGCGGTGGCTGTTACCAGCACCACCAGCTCACGGCCCGCCTGCCACTGGCCGGGAAACAGGCCTTCGAGCGAGGTTCCCTTGTTCGGTTCGGAGATGAAGCCACTGACCACCGCCGCATGGTTGGAGGGCAGCTCGACGGCCGCATCCAAGCTGCGCGTTTCGGTTCCTTCGCCGCTAGGCTGGGTAAGCTCAGGGCGCACGCGCAGGTTGAGTTTCCCGCCGTGTGTTTCGGCCAGGAATTGCAAGCGCAGGCGTACCAGGCCGTGCCCGGCGCGGACGATTGCGGGCCGGTGCGACCCGGCGACAACGCGGGAAGCCGCCAGGACGCCGGCAAGGTGCTGCTTCTCCAGACGATCCAGAGCGCCGGCGCTGCCGGCGAGGCTTACCACGCGGAATCCGCCTCCGTTTTGCGGGAGCGATGGATCCAACTCGGAGAGCGCGCTCGCGCTTACCGAAAAGAGCCGGACCCACAGCGGCGTTTCGGTTTCCAAGGCCGGGGAGGATTGCTTCAAAGGGGCGGCGGTAAGGATAAGCGGAGCGGCGGCGGCGTGCGCGATTTCGGCTCGCTCGGCGGCGGGCTCGCGAAACAATCCGGGAAGCGCGGCTGGGTGAGTGACCGCGGTGCCGCCATCCAGCGGATTGCGAAGAATCAGCCGCACGCGTCCGCCGGTGTCGGCCAGCGCGATCAGATCGGCATCTCTCGGCTGCGCCAAAAGCG
>JAYTVY010000563.1:0-7215 GCA_043743755.1 Bryobacterales bacterium
CGGGCCAGGGGGCCCGCCGTACATGTGGAACACTAGGGGAGGTGAGCGCACTAGGCAACAAGCACGATCTTCTTCAGGTCGAGCTCGACAAGTGGGACCGTGATTTTCGTTTCCTGCTCGGCTGCTTTCGCGACGTGCTCGCCAGCATTCATGAACGGGAACTGGCCAGCCTGGTGGAAGAAGCTTTCTCCACCCCGCCTGCCGACGGCCAGCGGATGCCGCCTCGCGGCGCACAGGCGCTCTCGGTGGTCTTCCAGCTGCTCAACATGGCCGAGGAGAACACGGCCAACCAGATCCGCCGCATGCGAGAAACGGTGCAAGGTCCCGCAAGTGAGGCGGGCACCTGGCCTTATCAGCTGCAGCTTCTGCAGCAAGCGGCATTCACCGGCGACGATTTGCGCCGCGTCTTGCCCAGCATTCATGTGCAGCCGGTGCTCACCGCGCATCCCACGGAAGCGAAGCGCGCCTCGGTGCTGGACCGTCACCGCGAGCTGTACCTGCTGCTGGTGGAACGCGAGAATCCGGTGCGCAGTCCCATGGAGCAGGAATGGCTGCGACATCGCGTGGAAGCGGGCCTGGAGCGGCTCTGGCGCACCGGAGAGATTCTCCTGGAACGCCCCGACGTCGAATCGGAAGTCCGAAACACGCTGCACTATCTCACCAGCGTGTTTCCCACCGTGCTCCAGCTGCTCACCGAGCGCTTCCGGCAGTCCTGGGCGTGCGCGTTTCCCGGAACTGAGCCGCCGCCCGAGCCGCGCCTGACGTTCGGAAGCTGGGTGGGCGGCGACCGCGATGGCCATCCCTTCGTCACCACCGAAGTAACTCGGGGGTCGCTCGAAACGTTGCGCGCCGGCGCGATGAGCGTCCTGCGCCAGCAACTCGAGACGCTCGCCGGCCGTCTGAGCCTGGCCGATATTCTTCAGGCTCCGCCGAAAGCTCTCACTGACCGCATCTCCAGTTACGCCGTTGCACTGGGCCAAGCGCCGCGCCCTCCCGGTGAGCCCTGGCGCCAGTTCGCGAACCTCATGCTGGCGCACCTTCCGTCGTGGTCGCGCGCCGAGGAACTGGAAGACGACTTGCGCCTGCTGGCTGCATCGCTCGACGCGGTAGGGGCCAGCCGCATCGCCCTGGCCGAGGTCGCGCCGGTTCTGCGAATCGCTTCGGCCTTCGGTTTTCATCTGGCCGCCCTCGATATCCGGCAGAACAGCGCATTCCACGGCGCGGCCATTGCGCAGCTGTTAACCATCGCGGGACTGGACGATACCGCTTATCCCGAGTGGAGCGAGGAACAGAAGCGCAAATTCCTGCAGCGCGAGCTGGCGTCTCCGCGCCCGTTCGCGGTGGCCAGCACCGAGCTTCCACCCGAAGCCGGGGGCATCGTAGGCGTGCTGCGGCTGGTGCGCGAGTGGACCGAACGCCATGGCCATCGCGGCATCGGCTCGTTCATCGTCAGCATGACTCACAACGCGTCCGACTTGCTGAACGTCTTTTTGCTGGCACGCGAAGCTGGTCTGGTTCGCGGCACCCCTGAAGGTCTGGTTTCAGAGATCGCGGTGACGCCGCTGTTCGAGACCATTGAGGATCTGGAAAGCAGCGGCCGCGTCCTCGCCGATTTTCTTGCGCACCCGATGACCATGCGAACCTTGCGCCACCTCGCGGCCCGCGACGGACGCAGCGTTCCTCTGCAGGAGGTGATGCTCGGATATAGCGACAGCAACAAGGATGGCGGCATTCTGGCCAGCCACTGGTTTCTGCGCAAGGCTCAGATCCGCTTGGCCGCGGTGGCTCGCGACGCGGGTGTCGAGCTGCGCTTTTTCCACGGCCGCGGCGGCACCATCGGACGCGGCGCGGGACCCACACATGTCTTTCTCGAGTCATTCGCGCCAGGCACGCTGCAAGGCGAAATGCGCGTCACCGAGCAGGGCGAAGTCATCTCGCAAAAGTACGCGAATCGCGTAACCGCCGCTCATCATCTGGAGCGCATGCTGGCCGGAGTGACACGCTGGACGCTGGTGCAGCAGCGCCAGCCCGAGCATACGCCGCACGCCGCTGAAAGCCTGTTTGAATCCGCCGCCATCGCCAGCCGCGACGCCTACCGGAAGCTGATCGGAACCGAGGGGTTCGTCGACTTCTTCTCTCAAGCCACTCCGATTGACGCGATTGAATCCAGCCGGATCGGGTCGCGTCCCGCGCGCCGCACCGGCGCTCGAACGCTGAAGGACCTGCGCGCCATTCCCTGGGTGTTCAGCTGGAGCCAGGCCCGCTTCAATGTACCCGGCTGGTATGGCGTCGGGAGCGCCTTCGCGCGCGTTCGCAATGGCGATCCCGCGGGCTGGCGCGCGCTATGTCATGCCTCCCGGGACTGGGCTTTTCTGGCGTACCTGTTGCACAACGTCGAGTTCAGCGTGGAAGCCGCCGACCGGGAACTCATGCGCGAGTACGCCGGATTGGTGGAAGACGAGTCTGTTCGCGAGCGCGTGATGACTTTGATCCTGGCCGAACACCAGTTGACGCGCGACATCCTGTGCGAGCTGTTCGGCGGGGAAAGCCATGCGCGCCGCCCGCGCATGGTAAAAGCGATTGCCATCCGCCGCGATGCGCTGCTGCGCTTGCATCGCGAGCAGATCGCCCTGCTGCGCGAGTGGCGTCAGGCGCCCGATGACGGCGACACGCTGCAGTCCCTGCTGGTAACCGTAAACGCGATCGCCGGCGGCTTGAAGACCACCGGGTAGCGAGATTTACCGTGGCGGCGGCGCGGTGGACGGCGGCGCTGGCTTGCCGTCAATCGTATCGGGCTCCATGATTTCGATCCGGGTTCCGTCGGGATCGTAGAGATTCACCTGGCGCTTGCGATTAACGCCGGTGTGAATCTCCAGCTTTCGCGCATACGCTTTGCGAGCCGGGCGCGATTCCAGCAAGGCCACGGCCTTATCCACGTCCGGAACCATAAGGCAAACGTGGCTCATGGTGCCGCGCCGTACGGCGGAGGGCGGTTCCCGGTACAGCATGAATTCCACGTAGTCCTGCCCGTCCGGAACCCGCATGTTTACCCAGCTCAGGTCCTGGCTGCCGGCGGAGCTCCCGCGCCAGAATTCCTGAAATCCGAGTATGTCGCGATAGAATTTCATCGCGCGTTCCAGCGGTCCCACGATGATGCCGGCATGCAGCAGACGGTCTGAGATCCGCTTGGCCGGCTGGAACTTGCCCGCCTCTCGGGCGGTCCAGCTATCGGGCTGGTACTCCACTATCTCGATGGCATGGCCGTCCGGATCCTTAAACGTGAAATTCTTGTTGCCGGTTCTCCCCTTCCCCACTTTGACCGCGCCTCCTTCGGGCGATGAAGCCGGCAGCGCCACTCCCTGAACGGCCAAGTAAGCTCGCATCTGTTCGGCATTGTCGGTGGACAGCGCGATATGGTTCAGCTGGCCGTCATCCCTGGGACCCTCGGCGAACAGCTCCAGGTACTGCCGGTCATTGATCTTGATAAACGCGATACGATCCGTGCCATCGTCGCGTTTCAGACCGAAAGGCTCGTCGAATCCCAGGAAATCCTTATAAAACGCGCGCGCCTTGTTCAGATCGGAAACGAAGAACGCGACGTGCGCCACTCCCAGAATCCGCGGCCGCTTCACCACCGGCTGTGCGAACAGCGCCAGCCCCGCGAGGACCACCGCGACAGGACTTTTCATCACTGGTATCGTACAACAGTCCCTTAAACAGCGCATCTCAACCCCCCTTGTGTCTCGCGCGTCCCAAAATCGCGCGTGTCCGAAATTGGAACACGCACTTATTTGCAAACTTTGTTAAGGAAAACCGCACCGGCTCAGAGACCCCGTAGCAAGTCTGCCGTCTAACAAACAAAGCGCGGCACAAACGTTGCGCAGGGGTGAAAGTCAAATGACGGCGAGGCAAGTTCAATCGCGGATCTGGCGTCCCGAGACGGGCGGGCTTACGCTGATCGCGTCGGCCGGCATTACGCAGGCGTTTCCCAGACATTGTCACGATCACTTTGTGATCGCGGCCACGGAGAGCGGCGTGGGCGGGAGCATTTCCAGAACCGGTCTGCGGCGGGCGGGGCCGGGATCGCTGATGATTATCCACCCGGAAGAGATTCACACGGGCTACCCGGTATGTCCGCCTGCGTGGAGCTATCGCGCCGTCTATCCCGACGCCGCTTTATTCCCGGAAATGATCGAAGCGGATGCGGGGAGCCAGCGCGCCACGCCTTTTTTCCGCGATACCATCATCGACGATGCGCAATTGACGGAAGAGTTCCTGGGGGCGCACCGCATGCTGGAATCGCCGCATGAGGCGCTTGAGGGGCAGTCTCGCATGCTCGGTTTCCTGGGAACGCTAGCCGCGCGGCACGCCAGCCGCTGGCCGGAGCCTCCGCCCGCGGACGTTTCCTCAGGTCCCCTGGCGCGCGCCCGCGATTACCTGGAGTCCGCCTATAGCCAGAACGTTACGCTGGCCGAGATGGCGGGCCTCGCAAACCTCAGCGTGTTCCATTTTTTGCGAGCCTTCAACCGGCGGTTCGGTCTCACGCCACATGCCTACTTGAATCAAGTGCGCGTACATCAAGCTCGCGAATTGATTTTGCGGGGGGTCCCCATCGCGCGCGCGGCGGTGGATGTCGGCTTCGTGGACCAAAGCCACCTGACTAAGCGATTTAAGCGATTGCTGGGCGTTACGCCGGGTCAGGTGTTGCCGCAGGCAGCCGTCGCCCGTTAGTCCCGATTTCGAACCCCGCATCCCTCAATCGAACGCCGGCACTGGTTGGGAATTGCTGTTCACCAGTGAATCTTGCGCACTTCCAACGGTCCAAAGTTGGCAGACCACGTGCACACTTGACGCACGGCCCCCTATGCCGATAAATCGGATTGTTCACGCGCTGCGGATGCTCCGCAAGAATCCAGGCTTCACGCTGCTTGCCATCCTGATACTCGGTCTCGGCATCGGCGCGAACACCGCGATCTTCAGCCTGGTCGACAACGTGCTGTTGCGTCCACTCGCGTATCGCGATTCCGGCCGCCTGGTTATGCTCTGGCAAAGCGTTCCCAGCCGCGGCTTGTCCCAGATCCCGGTCTCGCCGGCCGATTTCACGGACTATGCCTCCCGTTCCGTTAGCTTTGACCGGCTCGCGGCCATTTATCTCGATAAAGAAGAGTATGCCCTGACCGGCGCGGGTACGCCCGAACAGGTTCGCGGCATGGCGGTTTCCACCAATCTGTTCGCGCTGTTGGGGGTAGCGCCTGGTATGGGCCGGGACTTCCTCCCTAATGAGGGCCAACCGGGAAATGAGCGAACGGTGATTGTCAGTCACGGCTTCTGGCAGCGCCATTTCGGCGGCGATCCGTCGGCGCTCGGCCGCCAGTTGATCCTCGATGGCAACCCCTGCAAGATCGTCGGCATCATGCCCCGCGGATTCGCGTTTCCTCCGCCGCTCAAGTTCGGCGTGGGCAACGTGCCGGCCGGCCGCGACCTCTGGGTTCCGGTGGTTTTGAACGCCGCCAATCGCGATTATCATCCGCTGGGCGTTGTCGGGCGTCTTCACTCCGGTGTTTCCATCGAGCGTGCGCGCGCGGAGGTGTCGGCTATCGCCTCGGCGCTCGCCTCCGAGTACGCCCGAACCAATAGCGGCCTGGGAGTCAGCCTTTCGCCCCTGCTGGAGCAGGTGGTGCATAACGCGCGGCCAGCCCTGTTACTGCTGCTGGCGGGTGTAGGCTGCGTGATGCTGATCGCGTGCGTGAACATCGCCAATCTTCTGCTGGCCCGCTCCATCGTCCGCCGCAAGGAGCTGGCAGTCCGCGCGGCCCTGGGTGCGAATCGCCGCGAGCTGATTAAGCAGATCTTGTCGGAGAACATGATCCTCGGCCTGCTCGGCGGTTGTGCCGGCGTTCTGCTGGCGGCCTGGGGCGTGGACCTCTTCCGCTCGCTGGCCGATATCGACATTCCCCGGCTGGCCGAGCTGCGTGTGGACTGGCGCATGTTCGCCTTTGGAATGTCGCTTTCGCTGCTGACGGGTCTGCTGACCGGATTGCTGCCCGCGCTCACCGCTTCTCGGATGGACCTGAATGAAGCGCTCAAGGAAGCCGGACGCAGTCTGTCGGGCACTGGCCACAATCGAATCCGCGGCGCGCTGGCGGTTGTCGAAATTGGAATCGCCATCGTACTCCTGGTAGCCGCAGGCTTGCTCATTCGCAGTTTTGACCGCCTGCTGCGCGTCCCTCCCGGCTTCCAGCCGGCCAATCTACTCACGCTACAGCTGCGTCTGCCGCAGTCCAGCTATCCGGACGCTAAAATCGCGGAATTCGAAACTCAACTTCTCGAACGAATCGCGAAACTGCCGGGCGTAGTTTCCTCGGCGGCGGTGAATTCGCTGCCGATTACCGGCTTCCAGGGCTCCACTATGTTCCGCATCGAAGGACGGTTGACGCCGCACTCTATTTCTCAGAGCCCCATGGGCGGCCAGCGCGTCGTCAGCCCCGCATACTTTCGCACCATGGGAATCCCGCTGAAAGCCGGTCGCGAATTTTCCGAATATGACAATTTGCATGCCACCCGCGTGGCTATCGTCAGCCAGTCTATCGCGGACCGCTACTTTTCCGGCGAGAATCCCGTGGGCCAGCGCATCCAACTGGAGAATGCGAAGGGTCCCTGGCTGAACATCGTCGGAGTCGCCGGCGACGTGCACAGCTCCGGCTTATTGGCGGGGCCCGCGCTCGAGTTCTACCTTCCCTATACGCAGGATCCGTGGTCCGTGATGGCCGTTGTGATCCGCACTCGCTCAAGTCCGGAAGCGCTCGCATCTCTCGTACGCGATCAGGTCTGGGGCATCGACCATGACCTTCCGGTAGCGCACATCGCCACCATGGAAAACAATCTCGCCGAGTCGCTGGCCGGGCGCCGTTTCCAGTTGATCGTGCTGGGCACGTTCGCCGGCATCGCTCTGGTGCTCGCTTTGGTCGGTATCTATGGAGTCATTTCATATTCCGTGGTCCACCGCGCGCATGACATCGCCATTCGCATGGCTTTGGGCGCCCGGCCGACCGAAGTGCTGCGAAACGTCCTGGTGCAAGGGTTCACACTGGCGTGTGCCGGTATCGGAGCTGGTCTGGCGGCTGCCGTGGCAGTGACCCGTTGGATGGAGGGCCTGCTGTTCCAGATCCGCCCCGCCGATCCACTGACGCTGGCCGCGGTTTCAGCAGCGGTGCT
>JAYTVY010000564.1:0-2961 GCA_043743755.1 Bryobacterales bacterium
GCCGTCGGCGGTCTGCCATTGGCGCACCAGTTTCCAGGCCCGGCCGGCTTCAGGACGCCCGTTGAGCGCGAGCATGGCGTAGGCCGTCGGCTCGAGCCAGGAGCTCTTCCCCGGAAAATAGCCCCAGCCGCCATCGGGATTTTGCGTCCGGACGAGGAAGTCCAGACGCGATTCGAGGTAGAGTCCCACCTCGAGGTATATCGGCTGGTTAAGGTGAAAGCTTTAGGTGGAGAAGCAACGCTCAGGCGCTAAACAGCAGTGGTCTCGGCTACCTGCTCGGCGTAATGGGTCGCGACGTAGGTATCCAAAATATCGATAAACTCGGCCACGATCGCATCCCCGCGCAGCGTCTTCATGAGCCGTCCATCTACGTATACCGGCGCTACCGGCTCCTCGAATGTGCCTGGCAGTGAAATTCCGAGGTTCGAGTGCTTCGACTCTCCGGGCCCGTTTACCACGCAGCCCATCACCGCGACCTTCATCTCCTCGACGCCGGTGTACCGAATCTTCCACACCGGCATTTGCTCGCGCAGATAGGTCTGGATCTGATCCGCCATGTCCTGAAAGAACGTACTGGTGGTGCGCCCGCAGCCCGGGCAGGCGGTCACCTGCGGTGTGAAGCTGCGTAGCTCGAGCGCCTGCAGAATCTGCTGGCACACGATCACTTCATCGGTGCGGTCGCCATTCGGCAGCGGAGTGAGCGAGGAGCGGATGGTGTCGCCGATGCCCTCCTGCAGCAGCACGGAAAGCGCGGCGCCGGTGGCGACGATGCCCTTGGACCCCAGGCCCGCTTCGGTGAGTCCCAGATGCAGCGCGTAATCGCATTGCGCGGCCAGCATGCGGTAAACGGCGATGAGATCCTGCACGCCGCTTACCTTTGCGCTCAGGATAATCTTGTCGCGGCCCAGCCCGTAGCTCTCGGCGGCCTGGCCCGCATTCAGAGCGCTGGCGACAATCGCGTTCATGGTTACGGCCTTGGCGTCGAGGGGCTCGGGAAGCCGCGAATTCTCGTCCATCATACGGGTGAGCAGCGCTTGATCCAGAGAACCCCAGTTGACCCCGATGCGCACCGGCCGGTCATACTCGATAGCGGCTTCGATCATGGTGCGGAAATTGTCGTCGTGCTTCTTGCCGATGTTGACGTTGCCCGGGTTGATGCGGTATTTCGCCAGAGCGCGGGCGCAGTCGGGATATTTTTTGAGCAGGATATGGCCGTTGTAGTGGAAATCGCCGATGATGGGCACGCGCACGCCGAACTTGTCGAGCGTATCGGCGATCTTGGGCACCGCGCGCGCGGCCTCCTCGGTGTTCACTGTGACGCGCACCATCTCGGAGCCGGTTTGCGCCAGCGCCATAACCTGATTCACCGTCGACGCCACGTCGGCCGTGTCGGTGTTGGTCATCGACTGAACGACGATGGGGTGGTTGCCGCCCACCCAAACTCCACCGACCTTCACCGCCACCGATGTGCGGCGCCTTGCTGCTGCCATGGATCCTCCCGGAACTCTCATTATCGCCGATTTGGGAGTGGGTGGTGGATCGCAGTCCCATCATCAAGTGAACTGGGCGAATGTAACCACGTGACCGCCCGGTTCCTTCACGCCGATTTCCCTGGCGCCGTAGAACGTTGTGCGAACCGGCATCACCACTTCCACGCCGCTCATCGCCGCGATGGTTTCATCCAGGCTGTCTACTTCGACGTACAGAAACGCCGGGCCCTTGACGTACGGCCAGATACTGCCGGAGGCATCCTTCTCGACGCTGGCGTGGGTCTGGTACATCAGCTCGATTCCGTCTTTTTGCAGGATTACAAAAGCCAGCTTGTCCCCATCCGGGACGTCCATCGTTTTTGCGAATCCCAGGCGCTCCACCCAGAAATTCAGGCACGGTTCGATTTCGTCCACCAGCCGCACCGGCGTCAATTTCTTCACGCTCATAGGGTCGTTTTTCTCCTTGCTTTCGATTACTAGTCTAAACTAGACTAGAACTGAAGAATCTGTCAAGGGGAATTTTTATGCCACTCCCGGAACGCCGTTTACAGGACCTCATTTCGATTGGACCCGCGATGCTCCGCGACTTCGATCTGCTGGGCGTCCACAGCGTCGCGCAGCTTGCCAGACAGCAGCCCAAGAAGCTGTACGACGATCTCTGCCGCATCACCGGCCAGAAACACGACATCTGCTGCCTGGACGTTTTCCGCGCCGCGGTGGCGCAGGCGCGCGATCCGCACCTGCCCGCCGAGCAGTGCCAGTGGTGGTACTGGAGCCGTCTGCGAAAGGGGCGTAATGGCCGCGAAGTCGCGTGAGTTGACCACTCCCGATTTGGTCCTGTTGAGCCTGCTGGCCGAGCGCAGCATGCACGGCTATGAAGCGAATCTGGAACTGGAGCGCCGCGAGGTGCGGCACTGGGCCGGCATTTCGCGGCCGCAAGTGTACTATTCGCTGGAGAAGCTGGCGCGCCTGGGGCTGATCCGCCCGGGCGCCAGCGATGAGCCGCAAGCGGGGCCCGAGCGACGCGTCTTTGGGACCACGGCCAAGGGCCGCACGGCGCTTGCCGATGCGCTGGAGCGGGAGCACTGGACCATGCAGCGCGATCGTCCGCCGTTCCTCACCTGGATCGCTCTCTCCTGGCAAGCGCGGCCCGGCGTCTTCGTGCGGCAGATCGCCCAACGGGAGAGGTTTCTTAGAGAGGAGTTGGATCGGGAACAGGCTACGCTGCGAGAGATTCTCAAGGAGGTGGGACATCGGTTTCATGAGGCTGTGTGGATGGTGACGTTGACTATACAGCAGATCAAGCAGGAGCTGCGCTGGCTGCGCAAGGTGCGGGGTGAGGTGCGGCGGCGGGGTCCTGCGAGGCGGGAATAGCCGGCCGGGGGGCCGGCTGCGGGCCGGGGGGCC
This sequence comes from Bryobacterales bacterium, assembly GCA_043743755.1. Taxonomy (GTDB): domain Bacteria; phylum Acidobacteriota; class Terriglobia; order Bryobacterales; family Bryobacteraceae; genus JALYHQ01. The sequence goes on from JAYTVY010000564.1 coordinate 2,898, forward strand.
CGCCGTACAGCAGGTATCCTTTAACCATGTATGCATGAAGTGATCGAGTTTTTGCTTCGCTATG
>JAYTVY010000565.1:0-4189 GCA_043743755.1 Bryobacterales bacterium
CGCGCGCCCTACATCATGCAGGGGGCCGCCGGCGTAGAGCGGCAATTGCCTCGCAACACCACTGTCGCCGTTACGTACACCTTCTCCCGCGGCGTGCACTTGCTGCGTTCTCGCGATATCAATGCCCCGCTCCCCGGAACCTACAATCCGCTGGTTCCCGGCAGCGGCGTCCGTCCTTATGGCAATGTAGGCGAAATCGACCAGTTCGAATCCACCGGCGTCTTCAACCAGCACCAGATAATCACCAACATCAATAGCCGCATGAGCCGCAACTTCAGCATTTTCGGCGGCTATGTGCTGAACTTTGCCAAGAGCAACACCGATGGCGCGCAGAACTTCCCCGCCAATCAGTACGATCTGGCCAGCGAATACGGACGCGCCTCGAATGACATTCGCAATCGCCTGTTCCTCGGAGGCTCGCTGGTTACTCGCTGGAACTTCCGGCTCAGCCCGTTTATCATCGCTAATTCCGGCGCGCCGTTCAACATCGTCGTCGGCCGCGATATCTACGGCGACACGCTGCTGGGCACCGCGCGTCCCGCCTTCGCCGGTCCCAACGCTTCCGGCGTGATTCAGACCGCATACGGCGCGCTCGATCCCAACCCGCAGGTGGGCGAACGCCTGGTGCCTCGCAATTTCGGAAATGGCCCCACGTTCTTCACCGTGAATCTTCGCCTCGGCCGGACGTTCGGTTTCGGCGGCGAGCGTAACGCGAACGCCGCGGCCGCTGCCGCGGCAGCCGGCGGCGGGGGTGGCGATCATGGCCCTCCCGGTGGCGGCGGCCCGCGCGGCGGAGCCGGCGGACGCGGCGGCCCGGGCGGCATGACCATGGGCGGCGGAGGCCGCGGCGGTATGGGCGGCATGTTCGGCGGCGACGGCGGCGGCACCAGCCAGCGCTACAACCTGTCGCTATCCATCAACGCCCGCAATCTGCTCAACACCAACAACGAGGGTCGTATCATCGGCGACATCACCTCACCCTTGTTCGGCCGCTCCAACCAGCTGGCCGGCGGCTTCGGCGCGGAAGCGTCCCCCGCCAACAACCGCCGTATCGAGCTCCAGCTCCGCTTCCAGTTCTAGGCAGGACAGGCCTCTGGCCTGTCGCCTATTTTTCTGGTCCCAGGACCTTATTCAACTCCGCGATCCCTTCGTCCAGCTCCTTGCGCAGCTCCCGATAACGTTCCACCGCGTCCCGCCCGATCTTCTGATCGGCCCCCGTGGTCAGCGAATACAGATACGTTATATGCGTCTGCAGCTCCGGCTTGCTATATCGCACCGCGGGCGTAATCAGGTGCGACGCCAGTTCGGCCAGCTCCGGCCTCTTCGCCGCCCGCACCCGCGCCGCTGCCCGGTTGGCGTCGCTCACCAGATCCCGCACCAGCAGGTTGTGCTCAAACTGCTCTCGAAGGTCCGCTGTCGTCACACCCGACCGCGTCACCCGCGGATCTTCGATCACCGTCAGCGCTTGAGTGGACGTCCAGGATCCCACCGTCAGCTTCACCGCATACTTCCCCGGCGCCGCCAGCGGTCCGTTCGGACCTTCCGGCCGCGTTTTGCTTACCCACGGCCCCGGATAGCGCAGGTCCCAGACGAACCGGTGCATCCCGGCGCCCTTGTCCAGCCGTGTCGGCCCGCTGCGAATCCGGAAGCCGCCCTCCTCGTCCTCGCCCGGAGCGGCTTCGGAAGGCGCCGGAGCGTCATCCGCGACGCCGCCGGCGCTCGAGAACTTCCGGACGGTGTGGCCCGCTCCATCCAGCACTTCCAGCGTGGTGTCGCCTTCGGGCGCGCCGGCCAGGTAGTAATCGATCATCGCGCCCGGCAGCGGATACCGCAGCCCTCCCGCGGTGCGTCCGAATCCGCCGCGCGCCTGCGTGCGAACCGCCTCGCGCGGCTCGTACAGGAAGTTGCCCGCCACGCGATTCGCCTGGTGCAGCGGCGTCAGATCGTCGAGTATCCAGAATGACCGCCCCTGCGTCGACACCACCAGATCTTTGTGCGATACCTTCATGTCGGTCACCGGCGTCACCGGCAAGTTCAGTTGAAACGTCTGCCAGCGCGCCCCGTTGTCGAACGATATGTACATCCCAAACTCGGTCCCCGCATACAGCAGCCCCCCGCGATCCGGATCTTCCCGCACCACGCGCGCCGGTTCGTCCGCAGCGATCCCGTTGTTCCCGTCCGTGAGCCGCGTCCAGGTCTTGCCGAAATTGTCCGTCCGGTAAATGTATGGCGCGAAATCGCCCAGCAGGTAGCGATAGATCGCCGCAAACGCCGTTCCCGCGCGATGCGGGCTCGGCTCGATATTCTGCACCCGCCCGCCCGGAGGCAGCCCCGCCGGCGTCACGTTCGTCCAGCTTTTCCCGTCGTCGCGCGTCAGAAAGATCAGCCCGTCATTCGAGCCAGTCCACACCAGCCCCTTCTGCACGGGCGATTCGCGAATCGAGTAGAGCGTGCTGTATACCTCTTCTCCAGTGGCATCGCGCGTGATCGGCTCCCCGCTCGCTCCTTGCGTCCCCGGAGGATGCGCCGTCAGATCGTCGCTGATGCGCTCCCACGTCACTCCCCCATCCCGCGTCCGATGCAGATACTGCGAGCCGTAGTAAATCGCGTGCGGAGCGTGCGGCGATACTTCCATCGGCGAAACCCGCTGGAAGCGGTAGGTCAGCTGGCTGCCCGCGTTGCCGTACAGCGACTGCGCCCCAATCCAATAGCGCGCCTCGTTTGACGTGCTCAGGTTCAGCCGGCTGAACTGCCCCTTGCAGCTCCCGTACACCATTTCGGGATTCACCGGGTCCGGTATGATCGGGCCCGTCTCGCAGCCCGGCCCCGTGCGGAAGTCCTGCCCGTTTCCCAGCGGAAGGCTGGGCGCAATCACAGTCGTGTTGTCCTGCTGCGCCCCGTACACGCGATGCGGATACTGATTGTCCACGGCCACCTGATAAATCTCCGCGGTAGGCTGATTAGCTTGCGTGCTCCAGGTTCGCCCGCCGTCCAGCGAGACGTTCGCGCCCCCGTCGTTCCCCTGGATCATGTACTGCGAGTTCGCGGGATTGATCCACACATCGTGGTTATCGCCGTGCGGCACCGGCGACCGCCGAAAACTTCTGCCGCCATCGGTGCTCTTGAACCAGCCTTCATCGCCAATCCACACCGTGCCGGCATCGTTGGGATCGACGCCAAGCGTCGTGTAATAAAACGGGCGCGTGATTAGCGATCCCGAGCTGTTGACCGGCGTCCATGAAGCGCCCGCATCTTCGGAGCGATACAATCCCGATCCCGGCTTGGCTTCGATCAGCGCATATACGCGATTTGGATTCGCCGCGGAAATCGCCACGTTGCTCCGTCCAAACAACTCGTTCGGCAGCCCGTTCCCCAGCTTCGCCCAATGCTCGCCGCCGTCCGCGCTCTTGTAAATGCCGCCCTCGCGCGCGCCGCTGATAATCGTCCACGGCTTGCGTTCCGCGTGCCACATGGACGCGAAGAGGACCGCCGGATTGCCCGGCTGCAGCTCCAGATCGGCCGCCCCGCACGTCTCGGAAACAAACAGGACATTCGTCCACGTCTTCCCGCCGTCGTTGCTGCGATAGACGCCGCGCTCCTTGTTCGGCGCGAATGGATTCCCCACTGCCGCCACATACACAACGTCAGGATTCCTGGGATGCACTCGGATGGCCGCGATCTGCCCCACATCCCGAAGCCCCGCGAACGCCCAGGTTTTCCCCGCATCGGTGGACTTGTAAATCCCCCGCCCGATCGACACATTGCTGCGAATCTTAGACGACCCCGTCCCCGCGTACACAATGTTCGGATCCGAGATCGAAACTTCCACCGCCCCCATCGACGCCGCTTTGAAAAAGCCGTCCGATACGTTCACCCAGGTGTGCCCCGCGTCGGTGGTTTTCCAAACGCCGCCGCCGGTGGACCCCATGTAAAACGTGTAAGGTTGCGACGGAACGCCCGTAACCGTCGTCACGCGCCCCCCGCGGTCCGGCCCAATCATGCGATAGCGCATCCCAGACCACATCGCCGGATCCGGAGTCCCCGCAAACATCGAGACCGCCACCGCAAACACAGCAACCCTGATAGTCATCCGTTGCGTAATATTAACATCGCCGAGCGGGGCAGGTAGTCGGCGACTACGAGGAGCATTAAATGCCGAGACGTCTTAGGCCCGAACTTCTCAAGTTTC
>JAYTVY010000566.1:0-2684 GCA_043743755.1 Bryobacterales bacterium
CCACCACCAGGATCTTCTTGCCCGCCGCGCGGCCGATGATCTCGAGATAACGTACGCGATTCACTCTGTCCATCTTACCTGCGCTATGATGATCCCCGATATGCGCCCCCTCGCACTCCTGCTTGCCTTGCTGGCGATCCCCCTCTCCGCCGGCTCCGTCCGTATCTATGTCGCCAATAGCGACGGGGACAATATCACCATCATCGACCCCGTTGCCAACAAAACCGCCGGCGAGATCAAAGTATCCAATAACCCGCACGGCATCGTCGCATCGCCCGACAAGAAGCGCTTTTACGTATCGAGCGAGGGCGACAATGTCCTGGACGTGGTGGATCGCGCCTCCGCGAAGGTGATCCGCCGCATCCCCCTTGGACCTCGGCCTAACAATCTCGCCATCACTCCGGACGGCAAGCGCGTGTACGTCTGCATCCGTCAGGAGGACTGGGTGGGCGTAGTCGACACCGCGTCACTCGAACTCGTGAAGCATGTCCCCGTGGGCCGCTACCCGCACAATGTCTACAACACGCCCGACGGCAAATGGATGATCGCCACTTCACTGGGCGACAAGAAGCTCACAGCTATTGAGGTCGCCAGCGAGGAGCCAAAGTACACAATACCCATTCCCGGCGTCCCCCGCCCGCTCGCTATGGACGCTGGGCCTGCGAATTTATATGTTCAGCTCTCCGATCTGCACGGCTTCATCGTCATCGACTTCGCGAAGCGGGAAGTGATCGACAAAATCCTGCTCCCCGCCGCCCCGCCGGACGCTCAGCCGCTGATCCCGCACACCTACAGCCATGGCATCGCCGTGTCGCCCGACGGAACGACTCTCTGGGTCACCAGCATGCTGAATAACGCAGTCTCGGTCTACTCGCTGCCGGCGCGCAAGCTGCTTGGAACCGTGGAAGTGGGCCGCGGCCCCGACTGGATGGCATTCACTCCCGACGGAAAGCGCGTCTACGTCTCCAACGCGGGCGCCGATTCCGTCTCCGCCATCGACGTAGCCACCCGCAAGGAACTCGCCCGCATCCCCGTGGGCAAAATTCCCAAGCGCATCATCGCCGTCACGCTGCCGTAAATCCGGCTTTCGCCGCATACTAAACTGGAGTTCTCCTCGCATGACTCCCAAAGCCACAACCGTGCCTTCACCGGGCCTCTGGTCGTCGCTGCGCGAAGCCGTCGGCGGATCGCACCAGGATTACACCTCAGGCAGCATTGAGCGAGCCATCATCCTGCTCTCCGTGCCCATGGTTCTGGAGATGTGCATGGAGTCGTTGTTCGGAATCGTCGATGTCTTCTGGGTGGCGCGCCTGGGCGATAATGCAATCGCCACGGTAGGCCTTACCGAAACGTGCCTCACCGTGGTCTTCGCCATCGCGCTCGGCCTGTCAATGGCGGCCACCGCTATTGTGGCGCGTCGCATCGGCGAGAAGGATCCCGAAGCCGCCAGCATCGCCGCCGTCCAAGCCATCGCGATCGGTGTGGTGGTTTCCACGCTGGTTGGGGCTCTCGGCGCATATTTCGCTCCCGAACTGCTGCGCATCATGGGCGGGTCTGAAGAGCTGATCCGCACGGGAGCTGGCTATACGCGTGTCATCTTCGGCGGCTGCGTCACCATCTTTCAACTTTTTCTTATTAACGCCGTGTTCCGCGGCGCGGGCGACGCGGCCACGGCCATGCGCGCCCTTTGGATCGCGAACATCGTCAACATCGCGCTCAACCCCTGCCTGATCTTCGGTCTGGGTTTCTTTCCGCATCTGGGCGTCACCGGCTCGGCGGTGGGCACCACCATCGGACGCGGTGTCGGCGTCCTCTATCAGCTCTGGTGCCTGTCTTCCGGCCGCAGCCGCATTGTGGTCCGCTGGCAGCAGCTTCGGCTGGATCCGGTGCTGATGCTGCGCATGCTTCGCCTGTCGCTCGGCGGCATGTTTCAGTTCATGGTTCAGATGGCCAGCTGGATCGCCATTGTGCGCATCGTGGCCACTTTCGGAAGCGCCGCGGTAGCCGCCAACACGCTGGCCATCCGCATCATCATCTTCGCGATCCTGCCCAGCTGGGGCATGAGCAACGCCGCCGCCACTTTGGTGGGTCAGAATCTGGGCGCGCATCGCCCGGACCGCGCGGAGCGTTCCGTCTGGCGCACCGGCTTCTACAACATGCTGTTCCTGGGCGCCGTGGGCCTGATCTTCATTGCGTTCGCTGAACACATTATTGGGATCTTCACGCAGGATCCGGCCGTCGCGCCCATCGCGGTTACGGGCCTGCGCTACCTCAGCTACGGCTACATCTCCTACGCCTACGGCATGGTAATCTCGCAATCCTTCAACGGCGCGGGCGACACCTTAACGCCGACGATACTCAACCTCATCTGCTTCTGGGCCTGCCAGATCCCGCTGGCCTACACGCTAGCCCTGCCGCTTGGGTTGGGACCGAAGGGCGTGTATATCGCCGTGGTAGTGGCCGACTCGCTGCTCGCGGTGCTGGGGATCTTGTGGTTCCGCCGGGGCGCCTGGAAAAAGCAGTTGGTCTGAGCCGCCCTCCAACCGTCACTCCCCCTGCACTACCTCGCGCTCTTCGTCCGGCCTCGCCCGCAAATTCGGATTCCGCATCAGCACACGCGCGCAAGTATTCCACCGCAGAATGGCATCGTCATTGCGCGTCGGCCGCAAATGCTCCGCCTGCTC
>JAYTVY010000567.1:0-5286 GCA_043743755.1 Bryobacterales bacterium
GGGGAGGAGGGACTTCGCCTGGCGGAAGAGACCTCGCCCGATCTAATCCTGCTCGATATGCACATGCTGGATATCGGAGGCATCGAGCTGGTGAAAACGCTAAAAGCCACACAGCGCACCGCCAGCGTCCCAGTGCTGATGCTGACGTCGAATGGCCAGGAAACGGCGACGCGGGCGGGCTTTGAAGCCGGCGCGACTGACTATTTGATCCGCCCCTTCTCCATCCCGCAATTGCACGCCCGGGTCCGCGCGTGCTTCGTCCATTCCGGTCCACACTGAGCCGCGCGCGTAAACAAGCGTACGGTCGTTTCGCTCCCTCACGGTCGCGGCTCCGCTTGGCGATTTTTCTGGGCGACGCGCGTCAGATCCGTGAAATAATCCGCGCGGTACGATCAAATGCCGCTTTCTGAGCCGCGCGCGTCGGGGTCCGTGAAATAATCCGCGGGGCGTGATCGAATGCCGCTTTCCGAGCCGCGCACAAGCCGGAATTCCTGAGACTTTTCCGCTGGCAAATCACTAACGTAATGAATGAAAGATCCGCTCCTGGCGCCGCTGGTTGCGGCGATCGCGGGAATTCTGCTCTCCCGGTGCTTTCATTTCGGTGTGATCGAGCTGTGCCTGGCAAGCGCGGCGCTGTGGTTGTTGAGCCGGGCCTCCCCGCGCCTGGCCTGGCTCTGCCATCTGCCGGCACTGGTGATGTGCGGCATTCTCCTGGATATCGCGCATCGGTCCGGGCCCACTCCCTCCCTTGACGCCGGCGCTGAGGAAACCGTGGTACTGAGCGGCTGCGTTGTGGACCCGCCCATCTTCTACCTGGGCCGCGACCAGTTCACGCTGCGATTGGCTCACAAAGCGTCGGCACGCGTAACGCTTGCGATTCGCGAAGGCGAAGTCCCACCGGCCTTGCGCTACGGGCAACTGGTGGAAGTGGAGGCGCGCGTACGTCCCATCCGGAATTTCCGGAATCCAGGCTCATTCGATTACGCCGCGTGGTCGGCGACGCGGGGCATCTATTGGACCGCTGCCGTCCGGGCCGGATCTCCGGTCCGGCTATTGCCGGGACGCTGCGGCTCGCGATTCATGGCGGGCGTGTTCGCGCTGCGTACGGTCGCGCTCCAGCGGCTAGATGGGCTGTACCAGAAGGACCCCTACGCCATCGGGATGATGGAAGGCATCCTGTTGGGCGAATCCACGAAGCTGGAAAAGGTCTGGACCGACCATTTCCGCCGCACCGGCACGTTTCACGCGCTGGTGATCTCCGGCCTGCACGTTACGGTGCTGGCGGGCTTCCTGTTGTTCTTGCTACGGCTGTGCTTTGTGCCAGAGCTGCCGGCCCTGGCGGCAACCGCGCTGGCCGCGTGGGTATACGCGCTGGTGTCAGGCTGGTCGGCGCCAGTGGTACGGGCGGCGGCGGGATTTACGCTGTACTTGATTGCCCGCTATTTTCACAGGCGCGGGCGAGTGATGAACCTGCTGGCCGCGGTGGCGCTGGCATTCTTGATCTTCGACCCGGATCAGTTGTTCGACGCCAGCTTCCAGTTGTCGTTCTTGTCGGTGGCGGCCATCGGCGCGCTGGCCGCTCCGCTACTGAACTCCACCTCTAGAAAGGCTACCGCGGCTCTGCTTGACATCACGGCCGACCGGCGCGACCTGCGATTGGCTCCGCGCGCCGCTCAGTTTCGCGTCGAACTGCGATTGCTGGCCGAAACCATCTCGTACTATCTGCGCTTGCCGCGCGATTGGTGGCTCCGCGCGATGTCGGGCGGTCTGCGTCTGGGGCTGTACGTGTACGACATGGTAGTGATCTCCACCTGCATCCAGATCGGACTCGCTCTGCCCATGGCCATCTACTTCCACCGCATCTCGTTCACCGGGCTTTCGGCGAATGTGATCATCGTGCCGCTCTTGTCACTGGTGGTTCCGGTGGGATTCGTGGCCGTATTCACGGGCTGGCATTTTCCAGCGCTTATCGCCAATTGGCTGCTGATCGCTGCGGAGAAAGTGGCCGCGTGGCACGTGCGATTCGAGCCGGCGTGGCGCGTCCCAGATCCGCCGCTGTGGTTGTCCTTGTCCTTTGTGGCCGCGCTGCTGGCCTTCACGTTCGCCTTGCGCGGTCCCGCTTGGACCCGGTGGCCGGCGCTGGCAGTGGTGCTGGCGCTGTTCGGTCTGGTATTCGTGCATCCATTCGCGCCGGTGACCACTCGAGGGGAACTGGAGCTGACCGCCATCGACGTGGGGCAGGGCGACAGCGTGCTGCTGGCGTTCCCCGATGGCAAGCTGATGGCCATGGACGCGGGCGGAATTCCATCGTTCGGAAAACTGCGCAAGCCGCGGATCGACATCGGCGAAGATGTAGTCTCGCCTTACTTGTGGAGCCGTTCTATCCGCAGGCTGGACGTGGTGGCGCTGACGCACGCTCACGAAGATCACTCCGGCGGAATGGCCGCGCTGATCGATAATTTCCATCCCGCGGAACTTTGGGTGGGCGCGATGCCGGAAAGTCCTGAATGGGAGGCGATCCGCGAAAAGGCGCGATTGCGAAGCGTCAAGATAAGGAAGCTGGTGGCCGGCCAGACGTTTCCGTTTGGCGGGGTGAATGTGGAAGTGCTGTCGCCGCCTGACGATTACGTGACGCCGCGCACCGCCAAGAACGACGACTCCCTGGCGCTGCGCCTCACCTACGGCCAGCGCTCATTCCTGCTGACAGGCGACATGGAAAAAGGAATGGAGGCGCGCGCAATTTACGACGGGCGGGCACTGTCCGCCGACGTGCTGAAGGTGGCGCATCACGGCAGCCGCACCTCCACGACGGAGCTATTTCTGGAAGCGGTGCACCCGCAATGGGCCATTATCTCGGACGGCGTCGACAATCAGTTCCACCATCCGCATCCTGACGTGCTAGCCCGCCTGGCCGCGCATCACGCAGGTATTTTGAGGACGGACCGGCTAGGTCTGGTAACCGTGCGCACGGACGGAAAGCGAATCACGCTGGATTTATACAAGAGCGCCGGTTGGTCGTGGTATCCGGTGCAGGGCTGGTAGCTTGAAGTGTGAGCGATCCGATTCTCGACACTGACTCCGCCCTCTTAGACGTACCCACCTTCTCGCCCGGCCCTTCGGGCTCGCTTCCCCTCACGCCCGAGATGCTGCTCACGCGACCGTCCGGCGATCTGTTTGGGCTTTCTCAGAACGCGGGTATGGGCTGGAATCCCGCGCGCGTGGCGGACAAGGAGTTCTTGATCCTCAGCACGCACGGCGGACTGCGTGCCCCGGACGGAACGCCCATCGCCCTGGGGTATCACACCGGGCACTGGGAAGTCGGCCTGCTGGTGCAAGCCGCCGCCGAAGAGTTCAAGGCCGCGCAGGCGATCCCGTTCGCGGCCGCCTGCACCGATCCCTGCGACGGGCGCACGCAGGGAACCACCGGGATGTTCGACAGCCTCCCTTATCGAAACGATGCCGCGATGGTCTTCGGCCGCCTGATCCGCTCACTGCCCACGCGGCACGGCGTGCTGGGCGTCGCCACTTGCGACAAGGGACTCCCTGCAATGATGATGGCACTGGCGGCCGCGCGTGACCTGCCATGCATCCTGGTGCCGGGAGGCGTCACACTGCTGCCTGAAGATGGCGAGGACGCTGGACGCATCCAAAGCATCGGCGCACGCTTCGCGCACCAGCAGATCACTCTCGAACAGGCCGCCGATCTCGGCTGCCGCGCCTGCGCGTCGCCGGGCGGAGGCTGCCAGTTCCTGGGCACTGCAGCCACCTCGCAGGTGGTGGGCGAAGCTCTGGGCATGACGCTGCCGCATGCGGCGCTCTCGCCGTCGGGCCAGCCGGTCTGGCTCGATCTCGCGCGCCGCTCGGCTCGCGCGCTGCTGGCGCTGGAGTCCCGTGGGATCAAGATATCGGACATCCTGAGCGACGCCGCGCTGCGCAACGCCATGACCGTACATGCCGCGTTCGGCGGATCGACGAACCTCATCCTGCATTTGCCCGCCATCGCCCACGCCGCCGGACTGCCGCGTCCCACTTCCCGGGATTGGGCTGCGATCAACCGCAAGGTTCCACGCCTGGTGGATGCGCTGCCTAACGGGCCGCGCAATCATCCCACGGTCCAGGTGTTTCTTGCCGGCGCCGTTCCCGAGGTGATGCTGCATTTGCGCGATATGGGTTTGCTCGACACGCGCGTTCTCACGGGATCCGGCCGGACTCTCGGGCAGAATCTCGATTGGTGGGAGAAGTCCGAACGCCGCGCGCGGCTGCGCGATCTGCTCAAAGCGCGCGACCACGTCGATCCAAACGACGTAATTCGGGATCCCGCCCGCGGTATGTCGTCCACTATCTGCTTTCCGCATGGCAACCTCGCTCCGGAGGGATCCGTGATCAAATCCACGGCTATCGACGAGACCGTCGTCGATCCCGACAACGTTTACCGCAAGCGCGGCCCGGCCCGCGTCTTTACATCCGAGCCCGCCGCTGTCGCGGCTATCAAGAACGGCGCGATCCACGCGGGCGACGTTCTGGTCCTCATCTGCCGCGGACCCATGGGCGCGGGAATGGAAGAGACGTACCAGATCACCAGCGCGCTCAAGTACCTGGATTTCGGGAAGCATGTCGCGGTGCTCACGGATGCGCGCTTCAGCGGTGTCTCTACGGGCGCCTGTATCGGGCACGTGTCGCCGGAAGCGCTGGCCGGCGGACCGGTTGGCAAGCTGCTCGACGGCGACCTGATCGAAATCATCATCGATCGGACACGCCTGGAAGCGACGGTGAACCTGATCACCGTGCAAGGGGGCGCCGAAGCCGGCAGCGCGATTCTGGCCTCGCGGAAATTGCGCAGCGATCTCGCCGCCGACCCGCGTCTTCCGGCCGAAACCCGCTTGTGGGCCGCCCTTCAAGACGTCAGCGGCGGAACCTGGGGCGGCAGCGTCTTCGACGTGGACGCGATTTTGCGAGCGCTTGCGGAAGGTAAGAAGACCGCGGGTTAGGGCACGATATATACGATCCCTTGCCCGAAGTTCAAGCTGATGTTTACTCTACTTGACGGGTAAGCGATCACTGGCACCTGGACATTCACCTGTGTGATGCCCGCCAACAGGCCGAAGGCGGCCCCCACGAATTGCGGTTGCAAGTTGCGGCCGCCGATGGATACCGACACTCGCACCAGTGGAACCGGCAAGGGCGTGGAGTTGATCATTCCATCCACGCTGGGAGGATTGGTGACCCCCAAGCCGGAGGCATATAAAACGACCACGTCGCCCGGATGCGCTGGATGATCCGGCGTAT
>JAYTVY010000568.1:0-7251 GCA_043743755.1 Bryobacterales bacterium
GAACCGGCGACACGGTCAGCGGGCAAATCCGTCCTCCCAAGGAAGGCGAGCGTTACTTCGCGCTCATCAAAGTAGACGCGATTAATTTCGAGCCGCCCGAGGAAGCCCGCAACAAGATTTTCTTCGACAACCTCACGCCGCTCTATCCGCAAGCGCGTCTGAAGATGGAAACCGCGAAGGACAACTTCTCCGGCCGCGTAATGGACCTGCTTACCCCGCTGGGCAAAGGCCAGCGCGGGCTGATCGTGGCGCCGCCGCGCACCGGCAAGACCATGCTGCTGCAGTCCATCGCGAACTCCATCACCACCAATCATCCTGAGGTGGTGCTGATCGTGCTGCTGATCGACGAGCGCCCGGAAGAAGTTACTGACATGCAGCGCTCGGTGCGCGGCGAAGTAATCAGCTCCACCTTTGACGAGCCGGCTTCGCGCCACGTACAGGTGGCCGAGATGGTGATCGAAAAGGCCAAGCGCCTGGTGGAACACAAGCGCGACGTGGTGATCCTGCTGGATTCCATCACCCGCCTCGCGCGAGCCTACAACACCGTAGTCCCGCCGTCGGGCAAGGTGCTCTCGGGCGGCGTGGATTCAAATGCGCTGCAACGCCCCAAACGCTTCTTCGGCGCGGCCCGGAATATCGAAGAGGGCGGCTCCCTCACCATTGTGGCCACGGCTCTGATCGACACCGGCAGCCGCATGGACGACGTTATTTTCGAAGAGTTCAAGGGCACCGGCAACATGGAAATCCACCTGGACCGCAAACTGGTGGACAAGCGCGTCTTCCCGGCTATCGACATCAACAAGAGCGGCACCCGCAAGGACGAGCTCCTGCTTCCGAAGGAAGAGCTGAACCGCGTCTGGGTGCTCCGCAAGGTCCTTAGTCCGCTATCCCCGGTGGAATCCATCGAGCTGCTTCTGGACAAGCTGGGCAAGACCCGCAGCAACGCCGAATTCCTCGGCTCCATGAGCGGCTAGCGTGTACGGCGGGCCCCCCGGCCCGCAGCCGGCCCCCAGCCGGCTACCGACCCAACCTTTGCGGGATAATAAACGTCATACCTTAATACATGAGCGCCCCTGCGCCCGCTAGTCCGCCGCTCACACCCCAGCCAGAGGTAGTGCCTGCCCGTCCCCGCCGGCCGGGGAACGGCGGCATCTGGGTGGGTTCGATTTTTGCGCTTCTGATGATTGCTGGCGCGCTGTACTGGCAGAGGCGATCGGCTTCGAACCAGCCGGCCCCGCAAGCGCCTGGCGCCATTCGCACGGCTACGGTGAAGACCGGAATCGTAGAGGCCACCCTGCGGCTGAGCGGGTCCACGGCTGCTGAGAATTTCGTTACTTTGATCACGCCGCAACTGCGGTTCAGCCGGAGTGACCGCCAGCGTGACACCAGCGGCGCGGCTCCCGCGGCTGCGTCCACCACGAATTCAACCGCTTCCACGAGTACTTCTGCAGCTTCAACCAGCGGCGCTAGCAGCGCCGCGCCGGGCGCATCCTCTTCTTTTAAGTCCGCCACCAATCGCTTCGGCGGAACGCTGCGCGGGAGCGCTCCGGCGTCTTCATCGCCGGCCTCCCGGAATTCCTCCGCGGCGTCTGGCGCGATGGGAGCTGGCGGACTGGGTTCGGCCGCGGATTCGGGAGGGATTAGCGGCGGGGGACCGGGCAACGGCCCGGGCGACTCTACGCTGATCCTGCAAGACGTCGCGAAAGCGGGCGTGCATGTACATAAAGGCGATTCGGTATCGGAATTCGACCGCCAGTACATGTTGCTGCGCCTGGACGATTACAAAGCCAGCGTTGCGCAGAGCGAAGCCGCCGTGAAGAAGCAGAAAGCCGAGCTCGAGATCACCCGCAAAGCGCATGATCAGTTGATCGAAAAGGCCAAGGGGGTTCTCGAAAAAGCTCGTCTGGACATCAAGACGGTTCCGGTTCTCTCCGCGATTGACGCCGAACGCGCAGGGTTGGCGCTTGAAGAGGCCGAAGCGCATTACCAGCAATTGCTGAAGGAAGTGAAGTATGTCCAGATCTCGCAGGACGCAGACATCCGCAACGCCGAGCTGGATCTGATGCAAGTGAAGATCGAGCTGAAGCGCGCGGAAATGAACGTGGACAAGATGATCGGCAAAGCGCCCATCGACGGCCTGGTGGTGATGCAGAACACGTTTCGGGGCGCCGAGTTCGGGCAAATCCAGAAGGGCGATCAGTTATGGCCGGGACAGTTCTACATGCAGATCGTGAATCCATCCTCCATGGTGGTGAACGCCAGCGTGAATCAGGTGGATGTGGACAAGCTGCGGCTCGGGCAGAAGGCGCGAGTACGTTTTGACGCTTATCCGGATCTGGAACTGCCCGCGCACATCGTCACTATTGGCGCCATGACGCGTCCCGGTGGATTCCGGGCGAATTTCGTGAAGGAAGTGCCGGTGCGATTGCAGCTGGACAAGATGGATGCGCGCGTGATTCCGGATCTTTCAGTGGCCGCCGAAATTATCCTCGATTCCGAGCCGCAGGCCGCGACGCTGGCGCCGGCGGGATCCGTTTTCGAGGATGAGCGCGGCCGGACCATTGCCTTTGTGGAGCGGCCCTGGGGCTGGGAACGGCGCGACGTGCGCCTGGGCCTGCACAGCCATACCGCCGCAGCGGTACGAGAAGGTTTGCGTCCGGGCGAAGTGGTCGCACTGGACCGCCCGCCCTCGGAGCCCAGAAAGTAAATCGACAATGTCCAAAGATGTGAAGCTGAAACAGCGGCTGGGCCGCCCAGTCTCCCGCAAGCGCCGAATCATCACCTGGTCCGCGCTCCTGGTGGCCGCGGCCGGAGGCGGATTCGCCGCCTGGCACTACGGCGTAAAGACCACCAACGTGGACGTCCAGGTCGCGCGCGTCCGCAGCAGCGAGTTTGTGCTGAGCGTCCGCACCCGCGGCGAGGTTCGCAGCGTGCGCGCGGAAATCCTGATGGCGCCGCAGGTGCCCGATCCGCGCATCGTCAAGCTGGCCGATTCGGGACGGCCCATCAAGAAGGGCGACGTGGTGGTGGAGTTCGACGCGGCGCAGCAGGAACAGAATTATCTGGAAAAGAATACCAGCGTGCGCACCGCCAACAGCGAGATTGTGCAGCTGAAGGCGCAGCAGGAAATCACCCACGAAAACGACGGCATGAACTTGATGACGTCGGAATATAACGTGGAGCGCGCCAAACTCGAAGCCAGCAAGGCCGAAGTGCTCTCCGCGATTGAAGGCGCCAAGAACCAGATCGATGTGGGCGTGTCGCGGGGAGATCTGGAGCAGGTTAAGACCACCATCGCGTCTCACGCGATCTCCGACCGGGCCGACCTGGACAGACTGGAGCAAAAGAAAGACAAGACCGTTCGCGACGCCGACCGCGCCAAGGGTTATCTCTCCAAAATGGTTCTGCGCGCGCCGCACGACGGCATTGTGAATATACTGCCCAACTTCCGCAGCTCAGGCTCATTCGGATCCTCGCCGCCGCCGTTCAAGGAAGGCGACCGCGCCTGGACCGGCGCTCCCATCGCGGAAATTCCGGACCTTTCGCAGATGCGCCTCGATCTTAAACTGGAAGAGGTTGACCGCGGCAAGATCAAGCTGGGACAAAGCATCAAAGTGCGAGTGGATGCGATCCCCGAGAAAGAGCTGTTCGCCGAGCTGGACTGGATCAGTCCCATCGCCACCGTGGTTTGGAAAGGCATGGGGCTTACCGAGAAGACGTTCCCCGCGCGGGCAACGCTGAAGAATCTTGACCCGCGTTTGCGCCCGGGCATGACCGGCTCGGCCGAGATCGTGCTCGAGAGCCAGCCCAACAGCCTGTTGATCCCGGCCCGCGCCAGCTTCCTGCATAAAGGCAAGCCCGCCGTATACGTGCAACACGGGCAGGAGTTCGCGATCCGGACCATCGAAGTGGGCAAACGCAATGACGCGGACATCGTAGTGCTGAAAGGGCTGAAGGCCGGCGACATTGTGGCTCTTGAGAATCCGCTGGAAGCGGCCAAGAAAGCGCGCAAGCTGTAGGTTGAAGCGTTGAACAAGAAGATCTTCATTCGAGTACTGGCGCTGGTGGTGCTCGCGGCGGCCGGATTATGGGGCTGGCGGCTGGTGCAACAGCTGCCCAAGCGCCAGGAAGAAATGGCGACCGCGAAGGTTCGGCGCGGGGACGTGGTGGTGCGGAGTTATGCGCGCGGCGAGCTGCGGGCCACGCGCTCGGCCTCGCTCATCGCGCCCAATCTGTTCGGAGCGGTGCAGGTGACGCGGCTGGCGCCGCTGGGCAGTTTCGCCCGCGAAAAGGACCTGATCGTTGAGTTCGACGATTCGGAAGTGAACACGCGCCTCGAAGAGAAGCAGCTCGAGATCGATCAGATCGACGAACAGATCAAGAAAGCCGAAGCCGATCTGGCGGTGCGCAACAACCAGGACCAGGTGGATTTGTTGACGGCACGATACGGCGTTCGCCGGGCGGAGCTGGAAGTGAAGCGCAATGAGCTGTTGTCGTCTATCGATGCCAAGAAGAATGAGCTCTCGCTCGAGGAAGCCCACCGCCGCCTGAAGCAATTGGAGAGCGACATCAAGTCGCGGCAGGCTCAGAGCCAGGCCGAAATCGCCGTGCTTCGCGAAAAGAGGAATAAGGGCCTGCAAGAACTTGCGCGTGAAAAGTCGCGCCTGCAGCAGGTGAAATTGCTTTCCCCCATCAGCGGCCTGGTGGCTATCAAGCAGAACCGGCCCAACTTCTTCTTCCCCGGCATGCAGATTCCGGATATTCGCGAGGGCGATCAACTGAATCCCGGCATTCCGGTCGCCGATGTTCTGGATCTATCCGAGCTGGAGCTGGTGGCGCGAGTGGGCGAGATGGATCGCGCCAATCTGCGCGAAGGACAAGAAGCCGTCATTCAGCTGGATGCGATTCCGGGGCGCAAGCTCAGCGGCAAAATTAAGACCCTGAGCGGCACCGCGACGGCCAATGTGTTCTCCAGCGATCCACAGAAGAAATTCGACGTGGTGTTCGCCATCGACATGAAGCAGCTCTTCACCGTGCTGGGCGTGAAGCCCGAGCAGATTCAGAAGATCCTGGCGATGTCTGAACAGAACCGGAAGAAGCCGCCGCCGGTTCCGCCGATGGGGAAAGGTCCCGCGCCCGCGGGAGCGAAGCCGCCTGCCCCAGCGCCGCCAAGGCCGCCCGCTCCCATGGTTGCGGCCGCACCCCGCCCAGGCGGTCCGCCGCCGGCAGGGATGCCGATGATGCCGTTCGCAATGGCGTCCCAGTTCAGCGAGAAGGATCTGGCCAATGCGAAACTTCCGGCGCCGCCCGAGGAGAATTCGCAATTCGAAGTTCTGCTTCGTCCGGGCTTGCTGGCGGACGTCGAGATCATCGAGGAGAAACTCTCCAACGCGGTGAACATTCCTACCCAGGCCGTGTTTGAGAAGGACGGCAAGCTGGTGGCCTACGTGAAGCGCGGCAAGAATTTCGAGCCGGTATTCTTCACTCCGCTGAAGCGCAGCGAATCGGTAATGGTTGTTTCCAAGGGCCTGGAGCCCGGCGAACAAGTGGCCTTGTCCGACCCAACATCCACCAAGGGCGGCAAAAAGAAAAAGGGCGAAGGCGGACGCGGCGCGCTAGGTGGGTTGCCCGGCGGGAGCGGAGCCAAATAGCCATGGCGATGTTCTCCGGCTATCTGCCTGAGCTGTACATGGGGCTTTCCAGCCTGCTGGTGCATAAGCTCCGCAGCTTGCTCACCATGCTCGGAATGATCTTCGGCGTGGGGGCCGTGGTGGCCATGCTCGCGATTACGGCTGGGGCGCAGAAGGAAATGCTGAGTTATATCGACGTGCTGGGCGTAAACAATATCATCATCGAAGCTAAGGAAGCGGTGGATCGCAATGAGCTGCAGGCGCGCCGGGTGATTTCTCCCGGCCTCACTTTCCGGGACTATCGCGCGATTTCCGAAAACGTCCAAGGACTGGAAGCTCTGACGCCGCGCAAACGATTCAAGCCCATGAAGGTGCTCCCCAAACCGTCGCAGGAAACACCGCTACTGATCGGCGTGGAGCCTGACTTCCTGAGCATCAACAATCTCAGGATGGTGGAGGGCCGCTTCTTCAATGCCGGCGACAACGCGCGCTCGGCGCCCGTGTGCGTGCTGGGCGAAAGCGCCAAGGTGAACCTGCTGGGATACGAATCGGCCGAAGGCAAGTACGTGAAGATCAATGACACCTGGCTGCAGGTGATCGGCGTACTGGCGCAGCAGGCCACGGCGGACAGCGATGTCGAGGGTCTGGAGGTTACGGACCGCAACAACCTGGTGATTGCGCCGCTGAACACGGTTATGCGGCGGTTTGAGGACAACAACAGCTATCTGCGCGACGAGATCGACGGAATCTATATCAAGGTGGCCCCGAATACGGATTCCATCGAGACCGCCAGCGTGGTAAATGCCATCCTTTCCACCACGCACAAAGACGCGGGCGATTTCAACGTGGTGGTGCCCGCCGGCCTGTTGGAACAGAAGCGCCGGACGCAATTCACGTTCAAAGTGGTGATGATCTGCATCGCAGGTATTTCGCTGCTGGTGGGCGGTATCGGAATCATGAACATCATGCTGGCCACTGTGCTGGAGCGGACGCGCGAGATCGGTATCCGGCGCGCGATCGGCGCACGGCAGGCCGACATCATCCGGCAGTTCCTGATGGAAGCCGTGCTTATCTCCATCCTGGGCGGCTTGATCGGGATCGCCTTCGGGTTCAGCCTTTCGCGAATCATCGCCGCCGCCGCCGGATGGTCCACCGTTGTGACGGCTACGTCTATCGGGGTGGCGTTCGGCGTCTCCGTGGGCATTGGGCTGGTGTTCGGAATTTATCCGGCCGTGCAGGCCGCCAAACTGGATCCCATCGAGGCCATTCGATACGAGTAGCGATTATCCACCCATGCGCCTTTCTTTTCTATTGCCGATTGTCCTCTCTGGCATCTGCTTCGCGCAGTCCATCGACTTGCCCGGCGCCGATCCGTTTTTTCCCCGGCCTTCCTACTTCCGCAAACATTTCCAGCCGGCGCCTTCGCGCATCGAGCTGCAGCCGCCGGTGCGCCTGGCGGATTATGTGGTGGATAACAAGCTGGAGCTGTCGCTGAAGAATTTCCTGGAACTGACAGTGGCCAATAATCCGGACGTGGTCTCGCAGAAAGTGACCGTGGAGTTCAGCCGCAACGCCATTACGCGCGCATTCGGCGCATTCGATCCCACGGCTTTCGCGCGTT
>JAYTVY010000569.1:0-4345 GCA_043743755.1 Bryobacterales bacterium
AGGACCTCGATCTCCAGCCACTGGACCCCGCACGGGCTGAGCCGGTGGCCTACATGGTCAGCACGCTTCGAAACAAAAAGCACATCGAGGGTCTCACCGCGGTCGACATCAATGTCAGCGTTCTTGAGATTATCGACGCCGCGAAAGAATCCGTCCGCACGGGCAAAGCAGTGCCGCTTCCGCCGCGCTAATCGCCCACTCGATAAATGGTAACGCCGCTCAGCAGTTTCGGATAAAAATCCGTGGACTTTTGCGGCATCACGCCGCCGGCGAAGGCGGTTCCAGCCACCTGCTCGACGGTCGTCGGTTCCAGCAAGAAACCGATTTGGGCGCCCCCGGCCCGGACCTTCTCGCACGCGTCATCGATCCCGCGCACGTACAGTAGATGGCTCTCGTTGCGGACCGCCTCCTCGGTGATCCCCAGCAACTCACCCAGCAGATACTGGTGCAGCACCAGCACATCCAGCTCTCCTGCAGTCCGCGCTCGTTCGTAAAGATAAATGTCTCCGGACTCGCCCAGCGTGATTCCGATTCGAATCCGCTCCGGCGCCGGCTCCGCGAACACCCGCCGCAGTTCCGCAACCGATTCCAGCCTGCGGGCGTGCGCGGATGCGATAAGTGCCGCGCCATCGAAGTTCGCCAGATTCCGCACGACGCGGTGGGTGGCCAGAATCTTCAGGCCTGGTGAGTGCATATTGACGAAGGTCATCATCACTCGGTCCGCGCCGGGCAAACCGGGATTTTCATTGCGAAACGCCAGCGCGGTCTCATAGCGGTGGTGCCCATCGGCGATTAGCAGCTTCTTGTCCGACATCAGCCGCTGGAATTCGCCGATCGCCGCCGGATCGGACACGCGCCAGATGCGATGAACCGCTCCGTACTCGTCATCGATCGTGGCTAGCGGAGTCCCCGCCGCGGCTTGATCCAGCAGAGCATCCACGGCCAGCGCCGGATCGGGGTACAGCATAAAGATCTGCCCGAAGTGGGCCCGGGCGTGCCGCAGGAGTTCCAGCCGGTCCTTCTTGGGCCCGGCCAGCGTCTGCTCATGCCGGTGCACTACGCCCGCCGAATAATCCTCCACGGCGCCCAGCGCGATGAACCCCTTGCGCTCCAGAACGTCTCCCGTGTCGGGCACCGAGAAGCGCTGGAAGTAAGGATAGATTCCAGGTTGAGAGTCCCGCGCCAGAACGCCCGCCGAAATCCAATCTTTCAGATGTGCCGCCGCGCGCGAATACCCGTTATTCGTGTCATTGTCGCCGGGCGACCGCTCGCCCAAAATGACCCGCACCAGATTGTAGGGGCTCAACGCCAGATAGCGCTGCTGCATCGCAGCCGAAATCTTGTCGTACGGCTGCGTAACCACATGCTCAAGAGCCCCCGCCTTGGGAGTGTACCGGTAAGGTTGAAAAGGAAAAATTCGAGCCACTTGCCAGGATAGCAGTAGCACAGGGCCGCGCCCGGTCCCCTACTCCAGCGTCCGCGAATATACCCCCGACCGGCCCTCGGACGCTCGAAGCACTCCGTCACCGTCGTCGACTCCCCGGGCTTCATCGCCCCCGGAAAATCCGCCGCCCGCGCCGTGATATCCGTCGCCCAGTTCCGAACGTTCCCCGTGCCTGGATCGATGTCCCTCGGAGTACCAAACCCGCTGGCCCGGAGAGCCGCATTTCCCATCACCAGCCGCTGTACCACTACCGGAATCCCCAGGTTCGTGCAGCCTTCGCAGTCGGCCTCGCTCGGCATACGGACCTTGGT
This sequence comes from Bryobacterales bacterium, assembly GCA_043743755.1. Lineage (GTDB taxonomy): Bacteria > Acidobacteriota > Terriglobia > Bryobacterales > Bryobacteraceae > JALYHQ01. The sequence continues at coordinate 1,756 of JAYTVY010000569.1, forward strand.
CAGAATGATCACTGCGCGACCTTCCTCCAGCCGGATGCCCAGGCTCTCGGTTACGCGCTCCGCAATCGCCCGATTCGCCGGCTGCGCAAAGTCCATTCCTTGCGCATACATGCCCCCGATATCGTGGCTGATGCGACTGGCCACCTCCCGGCGGTTCACGCTCGAACCCGCTAGAAACACGCCTGTTAGCAGCGGTACTACGAAGAACGCAGCCAGCGCGAACTGCGCCACCGAGGTCTTGAGCGGATGCGATTTGGCGAGGGTACTGGCCAAGGTACACCCAAGTTAAAGCATTTCGGCTCCGCGTACCAGTCGGAGGAAACGCCTGTTCGCCAACTAATGTGACTTAGTACTGACTTACGGGAGGAGCCAGCGCTGTACTCCGACTCCGTACCAGCAGCCATATTCCGGCGATCAGCGTGCCAATCGAGATCCATTGCGTTAGCGACAACCCCGCCTGCAGTCCTTGCTGGTGCGCGCGAAAGAACTCCACTCCGAATCGCAGCAGCGAATAGAGCACCAGATACTCTCCGAAAATCGATCCGTCAACATGCCGTTTCCGGAACCGCCAGAAAAGAAACCCGAAGATCGCCGCATTGCCCAGCGATTCGTAGAGCTGCGTGGGGTGCAGCGGTATTCCAACCGGGACTCCGGTGTCCGTCTCCGTATTGTTGAATGTGACGGCCCAGGGGAGATGGCATTCTTGACCCCAACAGCAGCCCGCGGCCAGGCATCCAATGCGCCCAATCGCGTGTCCCGCCGCAAGTCCGGGAGCGAAAACGTCGCATGTGCGCAAAATAGGCATGTGCTGCCGCCGCATGTACATGATCGCTGTCAGGATGGCCAGCAGCAATCCACCCTGATACACTCCCGCGGCCTGCAAATTGTTGAGCGAGAAAATCGAACCGGGATTGCTCCCGTAGCCGCGATCTTGCCAGTCAAATGCGATCATGAAAACCTTCGCGCCGATCAGCCCGGCAATCGCGCAGTAGGTGGCCAGATTGGTTACCTGCTCCGGCGCGAGCCCGGCGCTCTTGCCCAGAAGAATCGTCACCCAAATAGCCACCAGAAACCCGATGGCTACCAGCACTCCGTACGTCGGAATGTAGAAACTGCCGATGGAGATCAGTTTGGGGAGCATGGTGTCAGGCGCGGTCCGTGGCGGGCGCAGGCTGGCTGCTCCGCGTACGCCACATGTCCAGCAGGAGGAGCCCCGCGCCCACGGAAATCGCGCTGTCGGCGATGTTGAAAGCCGGAAGATACCAGGAGCCGGCGTAAACTTCGATGAAGTCCGTCACAGTGCCATGCAGCAAACGGTCCCAGAGATTCCCCACCGCGCCGCCCAGAACGAACCCCAGTCCCAGGCGCAGATAAGCGCTGTGCGCTCCCGGCCGCGCCAGCAGCGTGTAGGTAATGTAGACCAGCACCGCGAGCGAGATGCCGATCAGCGCGATGTTACGCCACCAGCCGGTCGAGTTCGCGAACAGCCCGAAAGCCACGCCCGGATTCTCAGCGTGAACGATGTTGAAAAATCGGGGAATCACCGTCAGTTGTTCCCATAACGACAGATGCGTCTGGATCAGCCATTTGGTGATACGGTCCAGCGTGAAGACGGTGGCCGCCACCACGAACGGTAGCGTTCGTTCACGCATGCGTATCCTTCAGAATTTCATCTACCGCCGCGCCGCACGCTGCGCAAACCGTGGGAAATCGCGGATGCTGCCCCACATCCTGCGTGTACTTCCAGCAGCGCTCGCACTTGACGCCGTCCGCGCGTTCCACGGCCACCGCCAGCCCGGCGCTCCCGTTTTCAAGCGCCACTTCGGACACGATGAACAGCGCCGGCAGGTCGGTGGCATACTCGCGCAGCAGCGGATAAAGATCAGGATCGGCCTTCAAACGAACCCGCGCTTCCAGCGGCGCTCCAATCAGTTTCTCGTCGCGAGCCGTTTCCAGGCTCTTGAGCACCCGATCGCGGACCGGCAGCAGGCGATCCCAGTTCTCCAGCCGCGTTCGCTGTTCGGCGCTGAATCCTTCGGTCAGCTCCGAGGGCTCGGGCAGCAGCGCGAGATGGACGCTGTCAGGCGCGCCCGCCGGCTTCCGGAAATAGGTCCAGACCTCTTCGGTGGTGAAAGACAGTAGCGGCGCCAGCAGGCGCACCAGCGCATGCGTCAGCCGGTATAACGCCGTTTGGGCGCTGCGCCGCGCCGACGAGCGCGGGGCCGAGGTGTACAGCCGATCCTTCAGCACATCGAAGTAGATCGAGCTGAGATCGATAGTGGCGAAATCGTAGACCGCGCGGTAAACCTTGTGGAACGCGAACTCGCCGTACCAGGCGCGGCAATTCGCCACCAGCGTCTCCGCGCGCACCAGGATCCAGCGGTCAATCTCCACCATCTCGCCGGGCGCCACGGAGTCCGCCGCCGGATCGAACTCATGCAGGTTCCCCAGCATGTACTTGAACGTGTTGCGCAGCTTCCGGTAGGCTTCCACCAGCCGGTCGATAATCAGCCCGTACAGCTTTACGTCTTCCGTGAAATCCACCGACGCGGTCCAGAGCCGCAGCAATTCCGCTCCATGCTGCTTGATA